>QHXE01000456.1 GCA_003222835.1 Acidobacteriota bacterium
GAAGGCGCCGAGGATTCTCGGAGTCGCCGAAACAGAAATCATTGCTAGCCACAGTTTGCGCGGATTGGTTCGTCGAGGCATATGGTCGAGTGAAAGCTTGAGAATATCAGCAATCGCCTGCGAGTCGAAGGTTGTCAGCAGCTCAGATGTAAGTCGCATTCTGGTTCACACCGTGGCTTTAGCCCGGTGACTAGCGTGCCCCATCGAGGAATAACCATTTGAACAGTTTCGCGAACCGCCGGATTGACGCCATTGGGGAAACCGTTGAAACGGTTCCGAACTTCTCCCGAGTTTTTATCACCGGGCTAAAGCCACGGTGTGAATGAGAATTACCACCGGCACTGGCAAATCCTGATTTGGGCCCGTTGCCTCGTGCTGGTCCAGTTCTTAAGGTTCGCCTGCTTGTTCGCCGTTCGCGGCCTTGTTATAGTCACCCATTCGTTCGGGAAAACCTGGAGATGGCAGCGGCGACGGAAGAGAAAGTCTTGGCGACAAACCGCGCGGCGTTTCACAACTATCACATTTCAGCGAAGTACGAAGCTGGCGCAGCCTTGATGGGGACCGAAGTCAAGAGCGTTCTGGAAGGCCGCATCCAGTTGAAAGAATCGTATGTGGCCGTGCGTGAGGGTGAGGCTTGGCATTTCAACGCCCACATCTCGCCTTATTCGCACGGCAACCGGGCGAATCACGATCCGCTGCGAACACGGAAGCTGTTGCTTCATAAGCGCGAGATTGAACGTTTGGATCAAGCAGCGGTTGCCCAAGGGATGACATTAGTCATCACGCGCGTGTACTTAAAGGGTCAGAAAATCAAGTTTGAGGTGGGAGTGGCGAAAGGTAAGAAGCTTTACGACAAGCGAGAAACCGAACTACGCCGCATCGTCGATCGCGAAACACGCGCGCAGTTGAAGCAAAGGAATCGATAATAAGAGAGGTTAAGAATGAACGTAACCGGAAGTTCTCAATCGTATAAACAGATCGACGCGCAGGCGCTAGCCATAGCTGTCTTCAAGAATGACAAAGCTGACCACGGACTCCTGAAAGAGCTTGATGCCGCCACCGGTGGTTTAATTAACCGTGTCATTGAGACAGAGGAATTCAAAGCCAAGGAAGGCGAGACCGCCTACTTTCATATTGCGGACAGCGAATTGAAAGCTCAACGCCTGCTTTTAATCGGCTGTGGTGAGCGTGACGCCTACAAGACTCAACAAGTTTCACAAATGGCTGGAACGGCGGCGCGCTTTCTGAGAAGCAAAAATGCTAAGTCCATTGCGATTACTCCGCGTGCTGAAAGCGAAGTTGAGAAAGTCGCCCAGAGTGTGATCGCCGGAGCGATCATGGGACTCTTCGAACCCGACAAGTACCGCACGAAGGACAAAGAGGAGCGCGAACTTGAGCGTATTGTAGTTGTGATCGAAGGCGCTGACGAAAAGGTTTTGAAGCGCGGAGCTGAGCGTGGCCGCATCATCGGCGAGTCGGTTAACTTCACGCGCGATCTAGCAAATGAGCCTGGCGTTTTCATGACGCCGACGATCCTGGCGGAACGCGCGCAGGAAGTCGCCAAGAAATTCGGCCTGAGCATCGACGTTCTGGATCAGAAACGAATGGAAAAATTGGGCATGGGTTCGCTGCTGGGCGTCTCCCGCGGATCGGATGAACCTCCGAAGCTCATCGTCTTGAAATACCAGCCGCGCAGAATTGATAAGCGACACAAGGACGAGTTACTGGCGCTCGTCGGGAAGGGAATAACTTTTGACTCCGGCGGTATTTCGTTGAAGCCCGGAGAAAACATGGAGTTGATGAAGTACGACATGACGGGCGCCGCGACAGTAATCGGCATCATGCGCGCGATTGCGCAATTGAAGCCGGTGATTTCTGTGCTAGGCATTGCTCCTTGTTCGGAGAATCTGCCTTCGGGCAAAGCAACCAAGCCTGGAGACGTCTTGAGAGCGATGACCGGCAAGACAATCGAAGTGATTAATACCGACGCGGAAGGCCGCCTCGTGCTTGCCGACGCCATCGCGTATGCGAAGAAGCTTGGGGCCACGCGCATCATCGACATGGCGACGCTAACGGGCGCCGTCTCCATCGCCCTCGGCGACGTTAACACGGGAATCCTGGGCACCGATCAGTCTTTGATCGAGGGGGTAATAGAGGCGGGAAGGGAAGTTGGAGAAAGATTCTGGCAGTTGCCGCTCGATAAAGAATATTCAAATCAAATCAAGAGTGACATTGCCGATATCAAGAACACCGGCGGAAAGAAAGCCGGCACAATCACCGCGGCAGCCTTCTTGAAGGAATTCGTGGACGACACTCCGTGGGCTCACCTGGATATCGCGGGCACAGCCTGGGGCGATCCGGCGACACCCTTTCGCGCCAAAGGCCCCACCGGCATCGCGGTGCGCACGCTGATAGAATTTATCGAGCGCGCCAGTCGCTGAAACACGACTTAAAACGCTCGCACACGCCACCGGCGAAATGCTAAAATTCGACCGTTGGTGGTGAAGGCTGTCGCCAGACGATGGCCTAAGTTCCCCTGCAATGACCGATTATTACCACGTTCTAGGCGTAAAGCGGACAGCAACTGCCGCTGAGATCAAGTCCGCGTATCGCAACCTGGCGAGAAAACGGCATCCCGATGTGAATCGAGGATCGGAGAAAGCCGCGCGCGAGTTTGCGGTGTTGTCGTTGGCTTATCACACGCTGATAGATCCGCAGGAGCGCGCGTTTTACGATCAGCAACTCGACAAAGGTGTTCGGGGAGAGTCAATTCTGAGTTCCGATAACCCGCACGCGCAGCGAGCGCGGGACATGCAGGCGCGTTGGGATCGGGTAGTTAATCAGATTCTAGAGAGCGATCGCCGCGAAATTCTGGAAAGACAGCGGGCCGTGTTTACCACGGTCTCGCTCTTCTTGTCGACGTTCTTTGTTGCTATGATCAAGCCTCCCTTGTGGCAGTCGTTTGGCCTCGCCGGCCGAGCGGTCCTGGTGGCGCTCTTTATGACTGGTGTTTGGCACCTGGGAAGCCGGCTGCGTGAATACTTCAGGCATTACACCTACAAACCCGACGAGCTGCATTATTCGATCACGCAGGAAGAGAACCCATCGCCCAAACCTTTTACTCGTTTCTCGGCATATGCCTTCTTAATTGGCGGTTACGTGGTCAGTTTAGGCATAGGCCTTTTCATTGGCTATCATTCGCAGGATTTCTTTTCCGATTTGACGTTGCTGTTTAGGCATCACGTGCCGGCTGCCGGCAGCGGTGTGTTTTCGCCGACGGCGATCGTGATCTCTGATCTTCTTTTCTATCCACCGATCGCTGTTTTGGTGATTGATACCATGCACGCGATCGCTTCACGCATTGATACCGGCTGATTCAAGTTCAGAGTACATCAAGCTTCAGCCTGTAATCGTTTCCAACTTGAATTCGCGAATGACAAATGGAAAATTCGTCCTGCTGGGCTCTCACCCTAGCCTTCTCCCAATGGAGAGGGAGTGCTAGTCCCCCTTTCGTCTTCGCTCTTCGCAGAACTGCTGCACCGGAGTGAAGAGGTTATGGCAGTTGTTGTCTTTTTCAAGATCGAAGCGAGCACACTGCGACCGACGCCACTGCGCGCTCTTGATGAACTCAGTCTGCCTGGGAACGTCATCGCAGAAGCTGCGCGTGGGACGGCTGCTTTCGAGACATCCGCGCATGAAGATCCCGTTTGAAATTGTGCCGGTGAAGCCGGGTTCCTTTTTGTAACGGGAAATCGATTCGTCGACGCAACCTTGATTGTCGGTCTTGCGGCCAACGTCTCGACCATCGGTCATGACTTCTTTCTTGGTCAAATTAGCGACGAGGCAGCGGTGAATGCCTTGTCGCAGGTGCTCAACGGAAGTGCGCCGACGAAGGGGAAGAGGAAAAAAGCGAGCGAGAATGAATTCGTGATGCGGGCAGCCGTCCATTCGCTGGGGCAGATTCGCAGCCGGTCAAGCGTCACAGTTTTGATTGCCGCGCTGGAAAACGAAACGAATCCCAGCGACGTTCGCCGCGAAGCCGCAACTGCTCTCGGCCTAATCGGTGACGCGTCTGCCGCTTCCGCGCTTCGCGCCGCCTTGGCTTCTGCTGATCCTTACTTGTCCGAAGCAGCGCGCGAAGCTTTGCGTCGATTGCGGATCGCCAGGAACTAGAAACGAAGAAGGGCGCTGGAGTTTATCCTCCAACGCCCATCCAGAAAATTTCGAGTTCAGCCTCGACCAAATCAGCTCTCGGTCTTTTCTCCCCGGCCTTGTCCCTTCTTGGCGACCTTCGCTTCTTTGGCTTGGGGTATCGGCAATGCGACGCTATCCGATCGCGCGTCCAAGGGCTGTTCATCGGGAGGGGCGGCAGCGATCTCATGGATCAAAGCGCCGCCGGATTTCTTCGAGAAGATCAGTCTGTTATCGTTGCCGCGCAAATCGACCTGCACCAAATCTCCTAAACCGATCTGACCCGTCGCGACTAAATTCGAAAGCGGATAAACCAGGAAGCGTTCAATCGCACGCTTCAAGTGCCGGGCGCCATATTTGTAATCGATGCCTTCCTGAAGAAGCATGTCTTTCGCGGCATCAGAACACTGGAATACGAACTTAGTGCCTGCCGACATCATGATGCGGTCTTGCACTGATTGTAACTCGAGGTCGAGAATTGCCCGCAGATGATGTTCTTTCAAAGAGCGGAACACCACAACCTTATCGATTCGGTTCATAAACTCGGGCGAGAACTTCCGCCGCGCTGCTTCGACGGCCGTGCGATAGATTTTCTGATCTACCTCAGTATCGGGATGCTTCACTCCCTTGCCGGGAGCGAAACCGATACCGCCGGAGATCAGCTCGGACATCTCGCGGGCGCCGAGGTTCGAAGTCATCACTACCATGCACTTCGAAAAGTCTACACGCCGATTGTCGCCGAGCGTCAGAGTCGCTTTGTCCAGAATCCCAAGCAGGAGCTGCCATAGTGCGTCAGAGGCCTTTTCGATCTCGTCAAACAGCACCAGGGTCAGCTTCAGATCGTCATTATGCATGCGATCGAGGTTTTCCTGGGTTAGCATCGGAGATGTCTCGCGGTGACCCAGATATCCCGGAGGCGAGCCAATGAGCTTGGCAATCTCGTGCGAGTGCTGGAATTCTGCGCAGTCAATCTTCACCACGGCGTTCACGTCAGCAAACAGCACTTCGGCTGCAGCTTCAATTACGCGCGTCTTGCCGGAACCGGTCGGACCAAGAAACAACATCGTCCCGATTGGCCGATTCGGTGGATTCATGCCGGCTAGAAAAATCTGGTAGAGGCCGCTCATGCGCCGGACGGCACGCTCCTGACCAACAATGCGCGCCTCCAAGCGTTCTTCGAAATCCTGGGCACGCGGGCTCTTTTGCTCCGGGTCAAGAAAGACTGTCTCATCAATCTGAACTTCTGGGGCTTCCATGCCTTTTCTCAGTTCCGCTATCACTTTCTTATTCCTTGCAGCAACGAGTCATTTCGCTGCTGCCTGGATCCTCCGAGGGGAGCACATGCAAAGAGCGAGCCGTGGCGAACATTCGATGCGCGGAGAATCATCCGAGTTTCTTTCTCAAACGGCCGAACCCGGCCGCGATCGCGATCGACTCATACGCTATATATACGACTCTGAAAGAATTGTCACCCAAAATATTTGGGGCCGACCAAACGCGGTTAGCGGTACGATGTCATGTCGAATCTACATACGTGACATTTCGTGGCACAAAACGACTGACATTTCGTGTTCTTATCGAAAGACTTAGTTACTGAGAATGTGTGTGATTGCACCGAAAGGGATTCGGGCTGGCTTGAAACGTCGAGTGTCGAAAACGGCGTTGCCTCAGTCGTAATACTCGAGGCCAAGATGCTGAATAAAAATGTCGTGTTCGGGATACAGACCCGGCGCCGTCATTGGCGATTTGAAATAAAATGACAACCATTCCTGCACGCCCTTCATACCCGTGCGTTGCGCGAGGTCGAGGAAGAGAGCCAAATCCAGAACGATGGGCGCGGCCAGAATCGAATCGCGGCAAAGGAAATCGATCTTGATCTGCATGGGATAGCGGAGCCAGCCAAAGATGTCTATGTTGTCCCAGCCTTCCTTGTTGTCGCCACGCGGAGGATAGTAGTTGATGCGGACGACGTGAGAAAAGTCCTTGTAAAGCTGAGGGTAGACTTCAGGCTGGAGAATGTACTCAAGCACCGACAGCTTCGATTCTTCCTTGGTCTTGAACGAGTCGGGATCGTCTAGAACCTCGCCGTCACGATTGCCGAGGATGTTCGTTGAGTACCAGCCGTTCAATCCCAACATACGTGATTTCAAACCCGGGGCCAGTATCGTCTTCATTAACGTCTGTCCCGTCTTGAAATCCTTGCCGCAAATAGGCACGCCATTTTGGTTTGCGAGTTTCATCAGGGCGGAGATGTCCACGGTGAGGTTGGGAGCGCCGTTGGCAAAAGGGACGCCGGATTTCAAAGCGGCGTAGGCATAAATCATCGACGGCGCAATGGCCTTGTGATTATCACGCATCGCCTGCTCGAATGATTTCAAATCGCGATGTACGGTATGTGGCTTCATAAAGATTTCGGTCGAAGCCGCCCAAATCATCACCAGGCGATCGCACTTATGCTTGCGTTTGAACTCGGCAATCTCGTCGATCAATTGTCGGGCTAATTCAAGTTTGTTCTTGCCCTTTTTTACGTTTGTTCCGCTCAAGCGCTTTACGTAGGTTTGATCGAAAACAGCTTTCATCGGCGTGATCTTTTGCAAGGGCTTGCGCAGTTTGTTGAGCAGTTCTTTCTCCAACACGCCGGCATGCACGGCTGCGTCATAGGCTGAATCGGGAAAAATGTCCCATGCCCCGAAGACCAGGTCCTCGAGATCCGCGAGGGGCACGAAGTCTTTGATCCGCGGCACGCGATTGTCCGTGCGCTTCCCCAATCGGATGGCGCCCATCTGCGTCAAACTACCAATCGGTTCAGCGAGTTCTTTCTTAATGGCTTCGACACCAGCAATGAAAGTCGTGCTAACGGCGCCTAATCCAACGAGTAGCACACCCAACTTACCTTTTGCTGGCGCGATCTCCGCGCCTTTCTTTACCGGCATTCTTCGACTCTACCTCCGGGAACTAAAACGAGAATAATAAGACCGAGGATGATACATGAGACGACAGTGATTCGCACGTCAAGCCGCGAAATCAGAGTTCCGACTTAGTCGGCTATAATCAGTTTCGGATTTCTCAGTTAATCGAAGGTTCTGCTCATTCCAGGCGCAAACTGCCTCGTCATAATTCCAGTCCGCGGGCTGCGGCGATTTCGGCAGGATTGTTAGTGATGACCGCGTGGAGCCCAGGCAGGTTTGCCCGGCGCATCCACCTCGCATGGTTAACAGTCCAGACGACCGGACTTAGCTGATTTTCAAGGGCACAGTGGACAGCCTTGGAGGTTGCTATCAAGCGGTGAAAGAGAATCTCGTCCGCTCCGATTTCGATCGTGGTTGCGATCATTCGGCGCGTGCTCATGAGTTTCCTGGCGGTGCGCCTCGGCTCAAACAGCGCGCCCGTGCAAATCGTGCCGTCAATTTGTTTACTAACGGCCAGCGCGTTCAGATTGAAACTGACGACCACAACTCGAGAGCGAAATTCAAATTCGTTGATGCACTGACCTACCGAATGTGCAAGTTCATTAGACGATTGCTCGGCCTCGTCGGTCTTCAGCTCCACATAGATGATAGCTTCGCGGTTCGCGTCTTCATTGAAGAAACGAAAGACCTGATCCAGAGTGGGAACAAACTGCCGAGCATAGTCTTTATGAGTGAGTTGCGGATTCGCGCGATTGAACCACCTGCCAACGTCGATCTGCCCCAATTCGGGTGAAGTCATCTCGGCTACGATTCCTTCCCGCAGTCCCGTTCGTCGCAGCGTCGCATCGTGAATTACTACCGGAACACCATCTCGCGCCAGCCGCACATCAAGTTCAACTCCATCGGCGCCCTCGTCCAAAGCGCGCGCAAAGGCAGCAAGTGTGTTCTCAGGAGCGACCGCAGAAGCGCCACGGTGGCCAATAATAAGTGGTCTAGGAGAATTCAAATCGGTGGAAAGAATAGCAACGGAATACACAACCCCAGCAGGATCTCTAACGCGCCTGCCTGGTCTCGGGGAAACTGAGCCGTTTAAGTTTGATGTCGAAGGTACCGAGATCGACTTTCAACTGGGCTTTAACGGGAAGATGACGGTCATCGTCGGTGATCCAGATAGAAAATTGTCCACGGCTTCGCACTAGACCGCTGTCGCCGAAAATCGCGGGCTCGATGCGAAATGCATCTACTCGGCCAATTACTGTGCTGATCTTCTTTCGTTCGAGCACCGCGACTGAGAGCCGAAATACACGACCAGAGTCAGTCAACGGAACGTCAAAAGACTTTCCCACTTCCAACCGCTGAGTACGCAAAAAGTAAATTACAGTCAAGACGTCCTGGATCGGTTCCGAAAACCGAATGGTGGTAGTTTGGGCAGTTTGGTTCTGATTCACCTCGTGTATGGTCCAAGCGACTTCCCGAGTTTGGTGATTGAAGACCGCATCGCTGGTCCACTCACGTTTTCCCCTCTCCTCAATCTTTCCCGTGTGCAAGACATTAAATGGATTCGAGTCGAACATCGGGAATCGAGCCGATGGAGTCACTGACGATTCTACGTGTTCGTGAAAGTGGTAACCTACCAACCCAATAAAGAAGCCTTTCGTCACAACATCCCCGACCAGTCGAATTAGTGGCAGGTTGGACCACACGTCGGTTGGGGCGCGTTCTACGTCGGCGCGGTAAGTAAACTCGGCAACGTCAACCCCTCTTAGCAGGCCTTTCTTGAATTCGGCTTGATAGATAAGTTCTTCGCCACGCTTGAAAGGAAGTCCTGGAGACAGTGGCTGCTGAGCTGCGACGGAGCTGAGAGCCATGTTCGACAGCACAATTGCAGCGGTCAGGGAAAAACCCGCGAGCGAACGGTTCTTTGGGTGATTACTTCGCACGAAGGTCAGCATGAGCTATCTGAAATAAAGAGTTTTCAATACTAACAGCGCCCAAGCCAGAATCAACCCCAAGGCGGCGCGGTATTCGCGATAGCGCTTGTACAACGTCGCATCAAACTTTGTGGTTTCCCCAGACCCCTCACGATAAGGCGAAAGCCGCGGCAAAAACAGCGGCACTGATTTCGCATATCGTTGATAATGGTCGCCAAACAATTCCGCCAGCGTCGTCGCTTCGACGCGCATTACAGGAACATAGATGCCCAGGAGAAGCGCCACGAATACAGCACTCAAAATTAATCTGCCGGCCGCGATGGTGAAGCCGAGTCCGAGCAAAAAACTGCCAAGATAGAGAGGATTACGCGTGTAAGCGTACGGACCATTGGTCGCTAATGCTTCATTTTTTCTCAAGTAGCCAACCGCCCAGGCGCGCAAAGCGAGCCCCGGCAGAGCCACTAAGGCACCAACAATCAGCGTCAGCGGTCTGGGCCGGGCGAGCAAAAAGAAAAGCGCCGCGCATGCAAAGCCAAGCGGCACGCGCCAGCGCTGCATCCATGTTCCGCGATTAGCCAATCGTTACTAATTCCGCCGGCGCCGTTTCGTTTGCGCGACGAAGACGATCTGTGACCGCACGAAGCACCCGTTCGACATCGATATCCATGCAAATCCACTGCGAACACGAGCGGCGATGACAATCTTCGCGACAGCCAATGTCGTTGCGCTCGACGCACAGGTCGTCGGAGTAAGGACTGCCGTTGCGCCACCATTCCGTTGGGCCGAACAGTCCGACCACGGGAGTGCGCGCCGCGATTGCCAGGTGCGTCGGTCCGGTATCACCACCGACATAAACCTGTGCCCGTTTTGCTAGCGTATAGAATCCTTTCAGCGAAAGAGAGACTGCTCGCGCTTTGCCAGATCTGGAAGCAGATAGAACTCGCGCTGCCAGCGTGTCCTCACCAGGTCCGTAATTCACCAGCGAATGCAGGCCAAAATGATTCCAAAGCTCGTCCGCCAATGCGCCAAACTTTTCGGCGCTCCAGAGCTTTGTTGGCCAGCCGCCGCCAGGATTTAGAATGGCGTAGCGTTCCTCAGCACTACGAATAGCTTCTTCGGTTTCCCGTTCATGCGTGGAATTCAAAGCGACGGGAAAGTCGAAATCGTTTTCGTTTTCAGGAATTGAAATGTCCAAAGCGCTCTTTACCAGCGCCAGATTTTTTCGAATAACATGCAGGCGGTCGGGAACTTGAACCTTCTGGTGAAGCAAAACTCGGCTGGCAGGCTCCCGCAGCGAATCGCGCGCAAAGCCATAAACACGTCGCGCGCCGGACAGGCGCGCTACCATGGCTGACTTTAATAATCCCTGAAAATCTAAGGCGAGATCGAAGGCCGAGGCGCGTAGCAGACGTAACTGCTGGCGCGGTGCCCGCAGCGTCTCCCCAGACATCAGCCCGCGCCTCAGGGCCTTCGTGTCGATTTCGATGAGGCGATCCAAGAACGGGTTGTCTCTTAAAATTTCAGAACTTCCACGCTCGACCGCCCACGAAATTTCTGCCTTGGGCAAGCCGCGCCGCATCGCCGCGAGCGCGGGGAGCGTATGCACGACGTCGCCGATGCTGCCGAGTTTGACGATCAGAATGTTCACGAATGCCCCGATACCTTATCGATAATTTCGGATGACGAATGATTTTTTGGATCACCCACGATCGCCAGTTGTCCGCCGAAGGATCGTACCACATCGCGTTCAGGAACCGTGTCTTCGGTGTAATCGGTACCTTTGGCGTGGATATCGGGCCTTAGCGCGAGCAACAATTGTTCGACAGTCGGCTCATGGAAGATCGTCACGAAGTCGACGGCTGCCAAGGCGGATACGATTTGGGCTCGCTGGTCTTGGGGCGCGAGCGGTCGCCCTTCACCCTTCAATCGCCGAGTCTGTTCATCGGAGTTCACTCCGACAATCAGAAGATCGCCCAGGGCTTTCGCCGCTTCAAGGTAGCGAATATGGCCAACATGAAGGACGTCGAAGCAACCATTGGCCAATACAATTCGGCTTCCTTTTCTTTTGGCCGCCTTGACGACCGCTAGCAAGTCGCGCCGTTCGAGAATTCGCGTTGTAACATCAAAGGAATCGGGCTTGATGGTCATGTGTTTGATACCTGAGCCATCGGTGACAGCATTTCGTCAGCGCTGACCGTGGCTGTTCCACGCTTCGAGACCACGATTCCGCCTGCAAGATTTGCCAGTTGCGCCGCTTCAGCAAATGAAGCACCGGCCGCTATGGCCAGCGTGTACGTCGCGATTACGGTGTCTCCGGCGCCCGTTACATCCACCGGCAGTTTCGATCCGACGGCCTCGATATGGAGTGGCGTGGCGCCGTCTTCGACTAACATCATGCCATGCCCGCCGCGCGTAATAAGTAGCGCCTCGTATCCGAGTTGCTGCCGAAGTTTCTGGGCCGCTG
>QHXE01000457.1 GCA_003222835.1 Acidobacteriota bacterium
TCTTCACGATTGCGGCCTTGCTCGGTGTGGTTAATGCGTTTGATTTCCCCGTTCGGCAAGCATTTGTCGCTGAGCTGGTCACGAAAGAAGATTTGATGAGCGCGGTGACTCTTAACTCATCAATGATCAATAGCGCGCGCACTATCGGGCCGGGCATTGGCGGTTTGTTAGTGGCCAGCGTCGGAGAGGGCTGGGCCTTTCTTTTTAACGCCCTTAGTTTTGGCGCCGTGATCATCGGCCTACTCTTTATAAAGTCAGAACCTTCCCCTAAGAAAGCGGCGCGTCATTTTCGGGCGGGCATCGCGGAGGCTTTCCATTTTGTGCGGCATACCGGACCGGTTGGCGGGCTCATGATTTTGCTGGGTCTAATTAGTTTCATGGGATTGCGCTATGAAATCCTGATGCCGGTTTACACCAGAGAAATGCTGCATGGCGGACCGACGGAATTCGGCCTCTTGATGGGCGCATCAGGCATCGGTGCTATCTTAGGCTCTTTAATCCTGGCGATGTTTGGCAATGTGCGCACGCTCGGCGATTGGGCGGCGCTGGCGGCCGCGGGCTTTGGCGGCACTCTGGTGTTGCTCTCATTCTCGCATTCATTCGCTTTGTCGCTTCCCGTGATGTTGCTGATCGGCTTTGCGATGGTGACGGAGTTAGATGCCTCGAACACTATCGTGCAAAGGATCGTGCCAGACGAGTTACGTGGGCGAGTTATGGCGATCTGGACCATGATGCTGAGCGGTCTCGCGCCCTTCGGTTCGTTGCTGGTCGGCGTCCTGGCCCAGCACTTCACGGCGCGCAGAACGTTTGCCGCCGGCGGCATGGCTTGCATCATGGGAGCGATGGGTTTCGGATTCTCTTTGCCAATTCTTCAGCGCGAGGCGAAAAAACTGATCCTCAAACGCGAACAAGCCGATCAGCGCGTCGCTCTGGGCAACAATTAATGACGGTATGATATCCTCGCGTGACCGAATCTCCATAAGTTTTTAATCTTCTCTTAAGCTACCTCTGCGTATAGTCCCAGTTTCGGAGTCTGTCGAAAAGAAGAATTTCTCTGTCGAGAATTATGCGGAGGAGAACCAGGGCACAGCTATGCGCCGGTCTAGTCTCGGCGCTCGCGGGGTGGTCTTGTGTCTCGACATCTCTATGCGCTCAAACTCCAAAGACAACTGAGAAAAAGCCGGCTGTTGAGACTCCATCTCCAAACGCAACGCCGCCTCCGCAAGCAACTCCCTTCAGTGTTCCCAGCGCGCCTGGTCCAACGCCGGCGGCGGGCGCCTCTCCATCTGTCGCTACACCCTCATCAGTTCCGTTAGCGCCTCAGGCCACGCAAGCTTCGAATCCTTTGTCACTTGAAGAAGCATTACGACTCGCGAACGCGCAGGCTTCGAGCTTTCAACAAGCAACGCTGAACGAACGCATCGCGGCCGAAGATGTGCGACAGGCGCAGGCGGCATTCCTGCCGAAAGTGAGCGCGCCGCTGAGTTACGTCTATACTTCGCCGGCCCTGGGCTTGAATCCCAACGAACCGCGGACGCAAAGCTTTATCGCTAATAACGCGATCAGCGAATACGAAGCGTTCGTGAATGTGGCGGGCGACTTTG
The DNA here is from genome assembly GCA_003222835.1 of Acidobacteriota bacterium. Next base: position 1,605 of record QHXE01000457.1, read on the forward strand.
ATGTCGCCGGCAAGCTGCGCGCCACTCTGGCAAAGAATCGCGCGCTGCTGGCCGCGGCGCACGCCGGCACCGATGTCGCGCGCCGCGCATTGGTCCAGGCAGTGATTGAAGCCTACTACAGTTTGGCATTGGCGATTGCTGAGCGGGCCGGCGCTGAACAAAACCTCGCTGCGGCCGAAGAATTTGAACGCATCACTTCATTACTGGTCAGCGGCGGCGAGGTGGCGCCGGTCGATCTAATTCGCGCGCAATTGCAAACGATCGAGCGGCGCGACGAATTGGAGCGCGATCGCGCAAACGAAATCGTTAGCGCCGGCGCCTTACGCGTACTGGTCGGGTATGATTTCACCAGACCGATAAGCACCACCGATCTATTGTTAGCCGTGCCCGTCGACGCGGAGTTTGAGCAGTTCCACGCAAACGATATTTCTCGGCGCCCTGAGTTTACGCAGCTCGAAGCGCAGATTCGCGCCGCCAAACACGAAATACGGATCGCGCGCGCCGATCGTCTACCGTCGCTGACTTATTCGATGAATGGCGGCTTCGATACAGATTCGCTGAGACCCCCGCGCTTGAAAGAACATAGCGGCGTCTCAGCGGCAATCAATCTCAATATTCCGATTTTTGATTGGGGCGCGACCCGAAGCAAAGAGCGTCAGGCGCGTCTCCGGGTACAGATCGCCGAGAACGAGCGCACTGTGGCGGTGCGCGGATTCACGCAACAGTTTTATGCGGCCCAAGCGCAAGCAAACACCGCCGCCGCGCGGGTAAGGTTGGCCGGTCAAGCGTTGACGCTGGCGCAAAGTAATCTGAACACTTCGATCGCTCGTTATCGCGCGGGCGAAGCACAGATCATCGAAGTGACAGACGCGCAAACGACTTTGGTGACACGGAGGTTGGCTCTGTATCAGGCGATCTTTGATTATCAAACGGCGCTTGGACGGCTCAGACAGGCGACCGGGCAGTAGCACGATTGTGGGAGAGCGCCATGAATGTGTTTAGATGTGGCCTTGTCCGCTCTAATGGATAGGCACGCTTCCAGCGTGCTCTATCGTCGAAAAACGGCACGCTGGAAGCGTGCGTACCGATAACGCGTCGCGTCAGCGACGATTGAATGGTTCATGAATCAAAGAAATCCAAATGAAATCGATCGCGAAGCCGGCGAACCAGAACGCGTAATTAGTTCGCACGAAGAGGGGACTGTCCAACACGATGTACCAGTGACAACCCGCCGGCGTCAGATTCTAATCATCTCGCTGACGATCGCAGTCTTGCTAATTCTCCTCGTGTTCGTGCTCTGGATTTGGCGCTGGAGAAAGGCTCCTGCCCAGGAAGAAAAAACCACTCCGGTCGTGAGCGTCAAGATAGCCAAAGCCGAACGCGGAACAATCGCCACCGAGATATCGGCAGTCGGCACGATTTGGCCGCGCGATAAAGCCGAAGTTGCCGCGAAGGTTAGCGCGCAGATCAAAACCATGGCGCTATTGAAAAACAAACTCGTTAAGGCAGGCGAGGTCATTGCGGTGCTCGAGTCGCGGGATCTTCGCGCGCAGCGCGCCGAGGCCGCCGCAGCGCTCAATGAAGCGCGGGCCAGCGAGCGCAGTCTGATAACCGGAACGATTCCGAAAACAAATGCGGAGGATCAGAAGGCCCTGACCGATGCGCGCGCGAAAGTTAACAATGCGCGCGCCGTTTATGAACGCCGGCGCGTGCTGTACGAGAAGGGCGGCATCTCGAAAAAGGATCTTGAAGCTTCTCAGTTAGAGCTGACAACTGCCGAAGACGAACTACGCTTGCAGGAGCAGACCGTTTCTCTACGCGCGAGATCGCTCAATCCGAACGACCGGGCGCTGGCCGCGGCGAAGGTTGCCGAAGCGCAACAACACCTCGCCACACTTGACGCGCAACTCGGTTATGCAACGATTCGCGCGCCGATTACCGGCTTCGTTACCGATCAATTTCAATATCAGGGAGAGTTCGCCGCCGCCGGAGCAAAGCTGGTGAACATCGCAGACATCAGCGAAGTAATCGTCAAAGCGCCTTTCCCTGACACGGTCGTATCTCAGCTTAAGGTTGGCGACCCAGCCAAAGTTCTGCCCACTGATGCTCCGAGTGAAGAAATGAAAGGGAAAGTCTCGTTGGTTGGCCGCTCAAGCGATCCGACGAACCGCACGGTAGAAGTTTGGGTCACGCTGGCAAATGGCGCCGGCCATCTGCGCGCAAATGGCGCGGCGCAGCTCACGATCTCGGCCAATTCCAAGAGCGACGCGATCATTGTCCCGGCCTCGGCGGTGACGCTCGAGGCCAGCAACGCTGACGAAGGCACCGTGATGGTCGTCGATGCTCAAAACATCGTCCATGAAACCAAAGTCAAAGTCGGCATTCGCACCACGGACAAAATGGAAATCACCGAGGGCTTGCAGGGCGGTGAGACAGTTGTGATTGAAGGAAACTTTTCTCTGCCCGATGGTACGAAGGTCGAAATAGCGAAAGAGGAAGAGAAGAAGGAAGAGGGCAAAGAAGGCGAGAACAAGGATGAAAAGAAATAATCATTGCAAATTGAAAATTGAAAAATGCAAATTGCAAATTCACGCCGAGGTCCTCACGCGAAACCTCGCAACTGTCTTTGAGCGGTCAGACCACCCAGCAATTTGCAATTTTCAATTTGCAATTTTCAATTTGCAATCCAGTTCACAATCATGAGACTTGCTCGCGTCGTCTCGAATCAATCACGCGCCATTTTGGTAATTGTCGCACTGCTTTGTGTGGCGGGGCTGTATGCCGCGTGGCAACTCCCGATTGCGGTCTTTCCACAGACGGATTTCCCGCGCATCGTGATCATCGTCGATAACGGCGAAGCGCCGGCAACGCAGACGTTGGTCTCGGTCACAAAGCCAGTTGAAGAAGCGATGAACGGCATTCCCGGCATCGCGCGGATTAAATCGAAGACTGCGCGCGGTTCATCTGAAATAAGTTTGTTCTTTGATTGGAATGTCGATATCCGCCAGGAGCTGCAACTGGTCCAGGCGCGTCTTTCGCAAGTTTCATCGACGCTGCCCGCGACGGCCCGGATACGTAATGTCGAGCGGCTCACCTTCGCCGTTTTTCCCGTCACCGGTTATAGCTTGACATCAGACACACGCGACCAGGGCAGCTTGCACGACGTCGCCAACTACATCATTCGTCCGCGGCTGACTCGTTTGCCGGGCATCGCCACGGTGGGAATTGCCGGCGGAAAGACGCGCGAGTTTCATGTCGTAATCGATCCCGATCGCCTGGTCGCCCACAACGTTTCGGCCCAACAGGTCGTCGACGCTGTTCACAGTTCCAACATCATTGAATCGCCCGGATTGATCGAAGAAAACCATCAGCTTGAACTTGCGCTGATTAGCGGCCAAGCCAAAAAGCCCGAAGAGCTTAATAGCATCGTCGTCGCTACCGTCAACAATGCGCCCGTCTTACTGTCCGACGTGGCGACGGTCGGCGCGGGTGTCGAGCCGCAATACACGATGGTGACGGCCGATGGACACCGGGCCGTGCTGGTCAACATCAACCGCCAACCCGACGCCAACATTGTCGCCGTAGTCGATGAAGTTAAGGCCGAGTTGGCCGCAATGCGCAACGACATTCCCAAAGACGTGCGCATTGCTCCGTATTACGATCAGTCGCTGCTGGTGCGTGAATCGATTAACTCGGTGCGCGACGCGATCATTATCGGCCTGCTGTTTTCGATCGGGATTCTTTATGCATTCCTGCGCAACTGGGGCACGACGCTGGTCGCGATTCTCGTGATTCCGGTAACCGTGCTGATCACGTTCGTCGCGATGTGGCTGGCGCGTTTGAGCTTCGATCTGATGACGTTGGGCGGCGTGGCGGCGTCAATTGGACTGGTGATCGACGACGCGATCGTCGTAGTCGAGAACATCTACACGCACATGTCGCGCGGCCAGTCGCGCCGCCAAGCGGTGAGGTCGGCAATTTCCGAAATCACCGCTCCGATCATTGGTTCGACGATCACTCCGGTGGTTGTCTTTCTGCCGCTGACGCTCTTGACAGGCGTAACGGGCGTCTTCTTTCGCTCGCTGGCGCTGACGATGGCGGTGGCCCTGCTCACGTCGCTCGCGTTAGCGCTCTT
>QHXE01000458.1 GCA_003222835.1 Acidobacteriota bacterium
AATGCTGCATCGCATCCTGATTGGTAAGAGCGGCATAAGTCCCGAGATGGCGCTGCGACTTTCCAAAGCTCTCGGCCGCTCTCCGGAGAGTTGGCTTGCCATGCAATACAATCATGACTTGTGGCAGGCGAAGCAACGCGTCAATCTACACGACGTGGAGACGGTGCGGCTTAGCGCGGCTTGACGATGATTAGAAGTAGTCGGTGGATGATGGCGAAGGACCACGCCCTTACGGTCGGGCTACTGCCCCTTACGTCGCTACTGTCCCGCTTGCGATGTTTGGGCGACGAATTGTTTATAACGATCGTATCGTGCGAGTATGTGGCTCACATAATTCACCGGCTCGAGGCCGCGACAGAAGCCGAACTTCACTACCGGGTCGATTGAGTATTGTTGGGTTGACTCTTGCAGCAGCCAGTACGATACGTCCTCCCATGATTGTGGATTCCCGCCATATTTTTCCGTCAAGCGCTGCGCGTCCTGAACATGTCCCGCGCCGGCATTGTACGAAGCGAGCACGAACTTCAAGCGCTCGACATCATTTGTAATGCGCTCGTGCCAGAAACCATCAAGCCACTTTAGAAATTTCACCGCGCCTTGCAGATTGTCCGCCGGATCGAGCGAATTCTTCACGCCATACTGCCGGGCCGTTGCCGGCATCAGTTGCAGCAGCCCCGCCGCGCCGGCCCACGAATGCGCATCAGGCTTGAAGCGCGATTCCTGAAACGCCTGCGAAGCCAACAGTCGCCAGTCCCAGTTGATGTCGTTCGCATTTTGCTTCAAGAGATCATCATAGGCGCAGAGTTTACCGGTCGTCGAAGTAAGAAAACCACTCTCTACTCGCTCGAGATAGTTGCGACGATCGATGAAGTACTTCTGGTACAGCTTGTCGAAGAGTGAACCGTTTTGCTTTTCTTCAATCCAACTGTTCAGGGCCTGCATTAATTCAGGCGAGTTTTTTCTGACGGCCCAGGCGACGCTGTGCGATTTACTGATGATAGGACGAACTTTGAGGTTCTTGAACTCGGCCTCCTTTAAGTCGGCCAGGTTCTTTTGCATGACGGTGAATTCAATTTCACCTTTGGCGACTTTCTGCGCTAGCGCCTCATCCTGTAACGCGCCCATTTCGACGACATGAATTTCGCCGGAGATTTCATCGCTCAGCTCGACAAGCGTTCGGTTATATGGTGATTGCTCAGGCAGAGTCACTGTCTTTCCGGCCAACTGCGACGGTTTCGTGATTAGGCGTGCCTGGATGTCGACCTCTGGCGTCTGATCCGCGGGGCCGGGCGCCAGCACTTTTTCTGTACCTTTGCCCGCCTTTGCAGGTGGTTCCTCCTGTTGCACAAGCACGGGCGCAGTGCGATAAAGCGCGCGCGCAAAAGAGACATCCGCCTCGTTCTCGGGAGTGGGCACGAGGCGATTCGCGGCAATGTCGCCTTCACCACTATTTAGTATTGTGAATAGGCTTTTGGGATCAGCTACTACCACCATCTTCAGCGCTAATCCTTGATCTTTGGCGAAGGACTGAAGCAGCTCGTATTCATAACCGAGCGGCTCACCGCGGTAAATGAAGTAGGTCGTCGCGTTGTAAGGCGCAATTACCGTCAGGGTGCCGCCCTTCTTGATATCGGCGAGATCACGGTTGATCGGCCCAACCATGGGCAAGTTGGATCGGCGATCAATCGGATCAATTTGTTCGAGTTCCGCGTAGACTTTTCGGTGGCAGCCCGAGGTGTTCGCAATGAGCGAGAGCAACAACCCCATTACCCAAATTCCGCCCAGGCGAATTTTCATTCGGCCAAATCTTTCCGGGGAACGTTGATATCAATAAGGAGGCTGTGTAGGGAATTCGGTTGGGGCTCTAAGAATCCCGCCAAGTTTTTATGCCAAAAGCGCGGCGAAGTCAATGGTGTTCGACGAACAATTGCGATCCGGAGCCATTACAGAACCGCGAGCGGTGGCGAGCGGGATAAAGACTCAACGCGCGAAGGAGATGTCTTTGGAATCGTTTTCAATTGCGCCGACGGCGGATCTTGCGTTCTTATCTCGCTCGCTGCAGCTCGCTGTTCTGTAACAGGCCGGATACCCACACCGCTCACGCAGGTAGTACTGACGAAGCGCGCGGTCTCTCTTGACTTAACCCATCACTTGTCATAGAAGCATTCCGCTCTGCCATTTCCTATTCGGGAGTCACTTTGAAATGAAACGATTACTGATTGCGGCTTTGATTGTTAGCACGCTCTGTCTGCCTGCGCTGGCGCAGAAGAAAGGCGGGGGCGATTTCAATGATTTGATTAAGCGGTATTACGCGGCGTGGAGCACGCTTAATCCTGATAACGCTTCGTTCCTTTATGCCAGGGATGCCGACCTGGTCTTCTTTGACATTGCTCCGCTGAAGTACAGTGGCGGGTGGCAGGAGTATCGCGACAACTTTAAGAAGAATGTCGCTCCGGGTTTTTCCAGTCTCACGCTCACGCCCGGCAACGATTTGAAGGTCACGCGCAGAGGCAACATCGCCTTAACGACGCTGACGTTTCATATCGCTGCCAAGCAGAAGGACGGCACGGCGATGGAGTTCGATGGGCGTCACACGATTGTCTGGGAGAAGCGGGGCGGGCAGTGGCTGATAATTCACGAGCATGTCTCCAAGCCGTTGTTTTAGTTGACCAGGGCTTTTTAACCGCTGAGGTCGTAGAGGTTTTCGCAGAGGAACGTGAAGGGATAGAATCTCTTTCGGGTGCCGACCTGATTTTCTTTGACATTGTGCTGTTACCGTCTGACAGATAGGAGAGATCGTCAAATGACCATGCTGTTTAGAGATTTGGTCTACGCCTTTCGCACGCTGCGCAAGAGTCCCATATTTACCATCACGGCAGTGGTTACCATCGCGCTGGCCATTGGCGCCAGTACGGCTATCTTTAGCGTCACTCACGGCGTGCTGCTGCGGCCACTTCCATACAAGGACCCAGACCGTCTGGTCTTGGCGTGCAGCGACATGCGGCGGCGCAACGTCAAAGACTTTCCGCTTTCCAATGCCGACTTCCTTGACCTGCGCAATGGCGCTAAGAACAACTTCGAGGACTTTGCCGCCGTCAATACGTTTCGCCAAACTCTTCCTGGTATCGACGGCACGCCTCAGCAGGTGCGCGTGGCCGCGGTCTCGACGAATTTCTTTCAAATGATGGGTGGTGCAATCATCGCGGGCCGCGATTTCCAGGATTCTGATGGGACCGCACAGCCAGCACCACCGGCGGGCGGCGCGGCCGCCGCGCCACCGGCCCAGCCCGTGATGGTGATTCTGAGCAACCAATACTTCCAACAACGCTTCGGCGGCGATCTCACCGTGATCGGAAAACCACTTCCGGTGTCCGGCGCGGCTGGACCAGCGCGCATCATTGTTGGTGTGCTGGCACCCGGTTTCGAACTGCTGTTTCCGCCGCAAGTGAATATGGAGCAGTTCCCCAATCTCTGGATTGCCGCGCGCATTCCTTATGACGTCGCCAACAGAAACAATGTGCAATGGCGCGTCATTGCCCGCCTAAAGCCCGGCGTCGTCATCGAGCAAGCCCAGGCCGAGGCCGAAACTATCGCCGAAAAGATTCGCCAGGAAAACACCATCTCGCGGACTGCTGGACAATATTTCCGCCTTGAGCCAATGAAGCAGCATCTGGTCAACGAAGTTCGGCCCGCGATTCTGGCGCTGATGGGCGCCGTCATTTTCCTGCTGCTGATCGCCTGTGCGAATGTGGCGAATCTGATGCTGGTACGGACTTCATCGCGGGAGAGAGAACTCGCGGTCCGCGCGGCGCTGGGCGCCGGCTGGTGGCCGCTAGTACGGCAGACGCTGGCCGAGGCGCTCGTGATAGCCGGTCTGGGCACGGTCGCAGGTGTTGCCCTAGCCGAAATCGGCATCCACGAATTGCTTGCCATCGCTCCGGCCAATTTGCCCCGACTAAATGCGATCCACATCGATCCATTGGTGCTGGCGTTTTCGGTATTGGCCGGATTGGCCTCCGCAGTTCTCTTTGGCGTCCTGCCGGCGCTCCGCACCGCGAGACCGAATCTCATGAACATTCTACGAGCCGGCGGACGAACCGGAGCGCTCGGAGCCGCGGGCTTGCGTAACGGCGTCGTCGTCGCTGAGGTGGCGCTGGCATTCGTCCTGCTCATTGGGTCCGGCCTGATGTTCCGCACCTTCCTGGCAATTCAAAGGGTGAATCTGGGATTCGATCCGCGCGGACTGTTCACGTTTCAACTCCTCGGCAATTTGGGCAACACGCCGCAGGAGCAGGCGACCTTCAAACGTCAGCTTCGCGAGCAGCTAGGCACAATCCCCGGCGTGCGCAGTGTCACGGCGTCGTTTCCGTTGCCGCTCGCTGGCGGGTTCAGTCCCGTGCGCTGGGGCGGAGCCGAAGCGCTCGAAGACCCGAGCAGGTTCCAAGCTGCCGATCTTCAGATCGTGTTGCCGGGCTATTTCGAAGCCATCGGCACAACCCTGCTGGCCGGACGCACCTTTACCGAGGACGACAATACGCCCGAACGAAACCTCCTGATAGTTGACCAGGCGCTTGCCTCGAAGGCTTTTCCAAACGAATCTGCTGTGGGCAAACGCATCTTGTTTCGCATTCGCACGCCGGAGGCTCAGTGGGGCGAGATCATCGGCGTGGTTGCGCATCAGCACGACGTATCGCTGACCGAGACGGGCCGCGAGCAACTCTACGTTACCGATGGATATGTGAATCACGGCGCCGCCTCGTGGTGGGCATTGCGAACCGACGGCGACCCGACGCGCTATAGTGGCGCGGTCCGCGAGGTAGTCCGCAAAGCCGGCCGGGAAACATTAATCAACCAGATGCGGCCAATGGATGCTCTGGTCGTGGAGGCCCAGGCACAGACACGATTTTCGCTGCTGCTGATCGGCGTTTTCTCGGCCATTGCAGCGCTGCTCGCCGGCGTTGGTCTATATGGAGTGCTCGCTACCGTCGTCCGTCAGCGGACCGCGGAAATCGGAGTACGGATGGCCCTGGGTGCGGCGCCATCACGGATCTTCAGTTTGATGGTAGGCAAAGGTCTCCGTCTTAGCACGCTGGGGATCGCGATCGGTCTGATTGCGGCCTTAGCATTAACGCGCGTCATGACAACTATGCTCGTGGGCGTCAAGCCCACCGATCCGACGACTTTCGTCTCAGTCGCGCTGTTCTGCCTAATCATCGCCGTCGTGGCTTCGTGGCCTCCAGCTCGCCGCGCGGCCGGATTAAATCCGACGGAAGCGCTTAGGGTCGAGTAGGAGGCGGAGTGGTGAATGATAGTGTGAGCCCACCGCTGCCGCGGGTGGCAGACGTCAACGCGCTGCTATCGTGGAGCGTCTTCTCGTGCCCGTTTAGCGTGCGGTCTATTTGATGAGTTTTTCCGCCTAAGCCTCACAACCTACACAAGCGTCACAGCATCTATAGATATTCGCCACAAGCGAATTCCCGGCACGCCTGAAATCTTCATAAAAACGAGTTAGGAGTTTTCGATGAGAAAAATCTTCACGTTCCTCACAGGGGTATTTGTGTGCGCGCTGGTCGCGACCAACACGTTGGCCCAGTCTCAGGAAATCAATTCGGCTTCGCAGCCGGATCAACTCACCAGTAACGTGGCTTCACCTTCGGTGGTGGCTTCATCGAATTTGGCCGCTCTGTCTA
>QHXE01001099.1:0-1532 GCA_003222835.1 Acidobacteriota bacterium
CGTTCGAGACAAAAGCGGCAGAAGGACAAGAAGGACAGCCGCAGTCCAAACCTGTCGGAATGGATGTGGCACCCCGTCGCGCGAAGCGACTTGGACTGCGGGCGTGAGCCGTAAAATGAGAGAGTCCGTGGAATGAACATAGTAATATGAACAACCCACTCAGTCAGTCCGTGCTGAACCAGAAAACGGGAGCAAAACTCTGGGACAACCCAGGGGAACGCAGCCAGGGCAGCGCCGCAAGGCGCTGTCGCGAAGAGGCCCGCTTCCGTCGTCCGATGGGGTTGCGCTTAGGCCCAGACAGAGGACGAGCTTCCCCGCAGTGGGCGAAGTCCGTTTGCTCCGCCTCGTACAGGAGCACTCCTGCCGCCGCACTCACGGTGAGCGGTATGCAGTCTGTCAGGGTGGCACACGCAATCACGCCGGACACATGGTTCTCTCATTTCACCGGCGAAGTCCCACCGTGTCCTGCCAAAACGCAGGTAACCGCTGGCTATAAGAAAGCAACGAAAAGTCAGCACGATGCACGGGCGACGGTAACGGTATTCTACCGGCACCGTCCTTGGGGATGTCAGCAGCGCCAGAGTAGTCCCGCTCAGCGGGATGAAAGGCAAAACCTCAAACAGCCGGTTCGAGCACCAGTCACCAGGACAGTTAGCCCATGGATTAAAGCCGCAAAATGGCCCGTTGGGACCTCCTCCCGGCAACCCCATGGTACGCTAAGCAACATCCCCACGGGGACTGCCGCTGCACAAGACCGGCCAAGCACAGCAAACTTAGGATAACTCATGGAACTGTTCGTTCCCGCTAAAATCAAAGCTCACTCGCTTACTGGAAGAATCACCTTCCGGTTGCTCGATGACAGCTTTCGGGCTGTTCGGCGCAACCGCGGAGCCGCAGGCATTGACAGGGTTAGCATCAAAATGTTTGAGGCTAACCTCTTTGAAAACCTCTGTTCGGTGATGGCTGACCTCAAGGACGGTTCCTTCGAACCCAAACCCTTGCGCCGTCATTATCTGGACAAAGGCAACGGCAAGCTGCGCCCCTTAGGTATTCCGGCGGTTCGCGACCGGGTCGCTCAGGAGGTGCTTCGGCGTCTCCTGACTCCCATCTTCGAACCGTTGTTTCACGATGCGTCCTACGGCTTCCGTCCAGGACGCAATTGTCACATGGCCCTGACACAGGTTCTCAAGCACCATGAAGCCGGCTATCAAGTGGTGGTCGATGCCGACATTCATGGCTTCTTTGACAACCTGCTTCATCGGATCATTATGCAGGCGGTGGCCGCTCAGGTCGCTGATGGCAACATTCTGAACCTTATCGAAAAATTCCTTCGCGCTGGCGTGATGGAAAACGGCGTCTTCAAGCCAACAACCGTGGGCACTCCGCAAGGCGGAGTGATCTCGCCCTTGCTGGCCAACATCGTTCTCAATCACCTGGACTGGCAGCTCCAGGAGCGCGGCTATCGCTTCGTGCGCTACGCTGACGACTTCGTAGTGCTTACCCAGACCAAAGCTCAAGCTGAGGAGGCACTG
>QHXE01001099.1:1549-2383 GCA_003222835.1 Acidobacteriota bacterium
CTCCTTTCTGGGTTTTGAGCTCTCGCGTCGCTCCCGGCGAATGCGCGATAAGTCAGTGAAGAAGTTTCAAGATAAGGTGCGGCAGTTGACCACCCGGCACCACAACCTGGATGCCACCGTCATCGAGAAACTAAACCCAGTGATTCGAGGCACTGCGCTTTACTTCACCCCGCCGTGGGCCACCACGCGCAGGCAGTTGTCGCGGATGGATGGCTGGATGCGAATGCGGGTGCGGGCCATGTGGTCCAAACGCAAACGCATCACTGATAACTACCGTCTGCGCAATAAGAAGTTGGCGCAACTTGGTTTATTAAGCCTGTCAAGCTTCTGCCCGAACCCAACACCATGAGCGCGTTTGCTGCTGCTTGCCTCAGCTTGGGGCACTGTTTGTGAGGGGTCGCCCGGAGCGGGAAAGCCGCACGCCGGTAAATATAGCGAATTGACGCTATCGCGACAACGGGGAGGGAGTGGCCTCACGGCCACTCCCTTACCCTCTCTGTCCTTCTTGTCCTTCTGCCGCTTTTGTCTCGAACGCTTTCAGCGACCGACAGTTTTAGTCACACCCTTCTCGCCCGCCACTATTTGGAAATTGCTCATCCCATAACCCGCAGCAGCCTGACAAACCCATAAGCCAGGCAAGCGGTCACAGGGATGGTCAAGATCCACGCCCAGACCATCCGCTCGACTACGGTCCAGCGGATGGCGTTGAGGCGGCGGGCGGCGCCGACGCCCATGATCGCCGCGGAAATGTTATGCGTGGTCGAGACGGGAATGCCCAGATGCGTGGCGCTAAAGATGACCAGGGCGGAGCTGGTCTCAGCGGCGAAGCCATTG
>QHXE01000459.1 GCA_003222835.1 Acidobacteriota bacterium
GAGTTTTTTGAGCGACGGTTCGACCTCAGGTTTGCGTCACTGCGCACCAATCAAGTAATCGTAAACCGCACTCAAGTCGTCATCGACCGGCGCGATCGATTCGACTTCGATCTCACCCTGTGCTACGACTTCGTTGAGCAACAGATAGAATCGGTCGGGATTGCGCGTCTTTACAAACAGTCCCCGGCGGTCATCATGCAGGCGCGCCTCGACCACGTTGTCGTCGCGAAACATCCGCGCCGCCAAGAGCGACGGCTGGTCGCAGCGAATCAGCACCTGCATCGGGTGCTCGACATCCATCTCGTCGCGCACGCCGTGAATCGCGCCCTCGGCCACTACGTAACCGTTGTTCAGGAGCACTACGCGATCCGACATCATGTCCACTTCGTGCAGGATATGACTCGAGATAATCAAGTGCAGTCCTTCAGCGGCCAGTTGCCTGAATAACGCAATGGTCTCCGCGCGCACCACCGGGTCGAGCCCATTCAGTGGCTCATCCATAATCAGCACCGAGGGCTGATGGGCTATTGACTGCGCCAGGCGCACGCGTTGGCGCATGCCTTTGCTGTAGGCGCCGATTCGGCGATCGGCGGCCGCCACCAAATCGACGCGCTCCAGTGCTTTCGTGGTCAACTCATCAGCTTCCTTGCTTGCAAAGCCGGAGACCATCAAAAAAGATTTGATAAATTCACGGCCCGTCAATCCGCGGGGAAAGGAATCAAACTGTGAGCAATAGCCGACTTTGCGAAACAACTGTTCCGGCTGGTCAGTCGGAATTCCGAGGACGCTGAGACGACCGCGCGTGGGCCGCAGCAGTCCCGTCATCAGATTCATCAGCGTCGTCTTTCCCGCGCCGTTCGGCCCGACCAGACTGGTGATACCCGGCGGAATCGCGAGGCTAACGCGATTGACTCCGAGTATCTCGCCATAGAACTTCGAGACGTTGTCGAAAGTGATCTCAGATTGCGGATTGCGGATTGCGGATTGCGGATTTGTTCGATGTTCGGTCATGTGCAGTGTTTCCTAAATCCAAATTCGAAATTCGAAATTCGCAATCCGAAATCCGAAATTCATTTCACTACTTCATATGCCTTCACTTTTCGCGACAACAGCCACAGACAAAGAGCGCAAATCAGAAACAGCATGAACCACGAAGCCCACAGCGGCGGCGCGGAGAATAATGCCTCGCGCACCACTCTGCCATTGCGAGATTCCTGGACCTGGCTTGCCGCCTGTCGCACAAAACTGCCGAACAATCCCGCCCAGACGTTCCCGATGAGCGCGCGAAGATCGATGATTTGTCCCCAGCGCGTTTCGAAAATTTGATTAATGATTTCAGCGAACGCCGTGGGAATGAAGAACACGGCGAGCAACGCTGCCCGCGCCGCGACCCGCCATTTCACCCAGGCTGAGATCGCTTGCGTCAACAATGCGAGTAGCACGATCCAGACGAGACTGCCGAGAAAGATTGCACTGGCGATCCAGCTATTCGCTGAGAACCACGACCAGCCTTCGAGATAACTTTGAAGTAGAAATAATACGAGTCCGGGCACCCATGTAATCGTCGACAGCAGAATGATCACGATTGACATCTTGCCGACGACATACTCGCTGCGACTGAATGGCCGGCACAAGTAGAGTGACAAAGCGTTGTTCGTGAGGTCACGCGAGACCTGCTGCGGACCAACCAACATCGCGAGGAAAAAACCGATAGTGCCCTGCACCTCCACGAACAACTGGAAAAAGAAGGCATCAATCGGCAACACGTCGGCGACGTTCAGCTTCATGATTCCCAACGCATTAACGTTGTGATGAAGGTAGATCAGGATGGCGCAGACTAGCGGCCAGATGAATGAAAGCGCGAAGAACGCCGTAAATAATTTCGAGCGGAACACGTCTCGATAGGCGTGGCGCGGAATGATCAAAAACCGGCTCCACTCCGGCGACAACGCGCCTTGATACCGTTTGTATGAGCGCTCAAGAACCGCCATGTTAGTTATCCGCGCTAGAGTACCGACTTTAGTCGGGGATTTCCCGCATTAACGAAAAGCCCAACTGAAGTTGGTACTCTAACGCCGTCATCCCGAACCATTCTCCATTGCTTTCAAAAAGATATCTTCCAGCGAATCTCGCTTATACGTCAGACGCCGAATTTGTACTTGGTACTGCAACGCCAAGCGATAAAGATCGCGAATTTCCGTTTGCTCCTGAAGGATTACTTTCAAGCGATGATCGCTGGTGACCGCACACTCGCATCCCAACCCGGCCACTGCCGCGACAAATTCCTTCAAGTCTCCGCGCGTCTCCAACATCAGAAACTTCTTGTTGGCTTTTCGTTCTTCTTCCAGATTGCAGTAAACGACCAACTGCCCATCCTTCAGAATCACGATCTCTTCGCAGCACTCTTCGACATCGCGCAACAGATGTGAAGACAAGACAATGTGCGCCTGGCCACTGTCGCGAATGTCTCGGACCATTTTGATCATTCGTTGACGAGCGGGCGGATCCAATCCGTTGGTGGGCTCATCGAGAAAAATCAGCCTCGGTCCGTGAACGATCGCCTGGGCCAGCTTCGCGAGTTGCTTCATGCCGAGGGAAAAGGTATCGAGATTTCGATAGCGCGCTTCGCCGAGGCCGACAAAGAACAGCGCCTCGTGCGCTCGTTCGAGCGCCGCGGCAGATGGCAAACCCGAGAGCTCAGCCATGAATCGCACAAAATGCACGCACGACATCTTGGCGATAAAGGAATCGCGCTCCGGCATGTACCCGATTAGCGACTTGATCTTATTGGCCTCAGTGCGAATGTCTGAGCCAAAGATGCGGGCAGCTCCCGCGGAAGGAGGATGAAAGCCGAGCAGGGTGTGAATCAGTGTGGTCTTGCCGGCGCCGTTCGGTCCGAGCAAGCCGATGGCTCGTCCCCGCAATTCGCCATTGAGATTTTTGAGAATCGGCCGGCGGCCGAAAGTTACTGATAAAGCATCGAGCGAGATGACGCCGGGGCCACCCATGTTAGGTTGAGGATCTGAAACTGCTGCGGCGCTGTAATTCATTTTTGCTTCTGAATCTTCGGAAGACGCTCACGAGATCGGGCCCGTTTAAGATCAAAAAGAACGTGCCCCAGAATAATCCAACGGTGGTTCTTACGAAAAGATTGTCCCACGAGTTCAGAAATAAGATCGAGAGGCCGAGGGCGATCAGGGTTAGAGCGTTGATTAGAATTCGACGATCAGCACCCAACGTAGAATCGATTACCTCGGTTGATTGAGTAAGCTTCATTGGCGACTTCCTTCCGAACTTCTAAGTCAAAAACGGCTTTCAGCCGGGTGAGTACGTCATACAATTCATTCTACTTAACCGTTTCAACGGTCTCCTCCAACTGTGCTCAAGCTGCGCAAAGCGAAAACCGTTGAAACGATTCTTTAGAATTCCAGACGCCCCAGGGTCCACCCGGTTGAAACCGGGTGAGAATGAGAGTGGGTCTCTCATAACTAAACCGCCCTTACTTCTTCATCCCCTGATCGAGAATGTGCTGCAACTCAAAAGCGTTCGGCATGCCAAGTAATGTTGCCGGGCTCAATCCAAACGGTCCGCCCTCCGTGTTCGCCGCGAACTCGATTCGATCGCCATACGCGTAAGCATAGGCGAGCGTCGGCTGCATGTTCGACGCCATCGCAGCCAGCCCTTCAGACTTGGGCGCGTTCGCGATTCGATTCGCGAACGGCTGCACCAAAGGCGCGAGATTGTGATAAATGAGCGCCGAGAAGTTTGCATTACCATCCGCCGGCAGACCCGCAGTGAATCGCGTTGAACGCCGCAGCGTCACGCCCGAATCGTGGTACTTCAGGGCCTGCTCGACCAATGCGCGTGACGGGCCGGCAATGAGATAGCCGTTGGCGAACGTGTAGTTGACTTCGACTCCAAAGTCCTTCGACTTGAGCGTGTAGAAAGTTAAGCCGCCGGAATCCTCCCGATCCAGCGTCAGACCTTGCTTTCCTTCCTTCACCGCTTGTTTGTTGATTTCCTCGACGACGCGCTCGAATGTTTGCTGCAAATGCGCCGGATCGTTGACCTCGAAAATCAGTTTCCATGAAGGTACCGGCAAAACTGGGCCGTCAATCGCGAACGCGTACTCGCCACCGAGCGGCGCGGCGAAATCCTTGCGCAGGTCGAGGCCGTGATCGTTCTGCAACTCGGTCAGATGTTTATTGAGATCGGGGCACACGGTATTCAGCGCGGACAACAAATCGTCAACCGCCGCGCTCGGGTTCTTAATGACAAAGCCCCCAACCAGATTCGCATCGGGCGAAATGTATTCCAGCGAGCCCATAGCCGCCGGCGGCGCCAGCCACGAGGTGATGCCATGATCGGTCTGATCATAAGAAACAACTGCCCGCGTATGAGTCTTGCCGTCGCTCTCCTTCTGATCGAGAACAAACGATTTCAGGTTGAACACGCCAAGCTGATTCAAAGCCTGCTCGTGCTGATCGCCAACTGCCATTCGGCGCAGGCCTCGGGTATGCGCTATGATCTTTTCCAGATCGGCAGCGACTACCAGGCCCGCGCCCTCGTGATAGACCCCGGCGATGCGCGAGTAGAACGGCGTCGCCGAAAAGTTGCCGGCGCCGTTCGCAACTCGCGTCAATTGATCCAGCTTTGGAGAAGCAACGAGAACATCGCCGGCAATCCAAACATAGAGTTGTTTATCGCCAGACTTCGCCGCGTCCGTGGTTGAACTTGTGGACTGAGCCGTATGCGGATCTTCGACCCATTGGACCTGAGGGCCTTTGCTTGCGCTTCCCAACTTCTGCACTTCACGATCGAAAAACGCATGGAAGCCGGCCGGTTCCTTTAACTGGGCCAGCACAATCGGAGCAATTGGTTGACCTTGGTCATCCATGCCCGCACCTACTGCGATCTCGTCGCCAAGTTGGTCGCCAAACTCCTTGATGGTCGAGATGGCCTGGTTCATTCCGGGACCACGCGGCTCGTGCCGATTCGCAAACCAGTCGCGCAGCGCCGGATTTTGCTGAATCCGCTCTTCGATGATCCGATTAGATTCGGCAATCGTGGCGCCCAGATTTGGCAGCGCTGCGTACAGAACGGTGTTCTCCGGCATCATATCGAGCAGACGCGTCGAATAGCGGACACCCGGCTTCGGGACGGCATTTAGATCTTTCTGCAATGCAGTCAGACCCCGGAGCGTTTGCTCATAGCGTGCCGCATTACGGCTCCAGCCAATCTCGTCTTTCACCGTAACGGCGGCAATGACCGGACTAGTCGTCGCCTGCTGGCCTGCGCGCAGCACGATGTCCTCGCCGTTGCGATCCAGATGAACCTCGCCTTCGATCACGCTGATGCGCGAACCCTTCGTGCCGGCATTCACGGCGAACGTCGTACCTGTCACTGAGACAAGCGAGTCGCCAGTATCCACAAACAAATGTCCTTTTTGTTTGGCAGCTTCGACAATCACGTTGCCGCGATCGAGATGTAAGGTCGTGCCTCGCAGCGTCTGACTGATCGAGAATTCAGAACGATCATTCAATTCGATTGTCGAACCATCGGCTAAGCGGACCATCGCATGGGCGTCTTTCGCCGTGCGAATTATCTGTCCACGTCCAATCTTTTCTCCGGCGCTAATCGAACGCATCTGTGAATTGCTCAGCGCATAAACTGGACCGTCGGCGGCCTGCACCGTAGCTTCAAATGATCCGAACGGCACGTAGCGTTGAATCAAGGGCAGCGCAATCAACCCCAAGCCGATGACCAGCACGGCCGCGATGCCCCAACGCACAATCACCGGATTCAAGTGGTAGTTGGTACGCAGGCGTCCCGCCTGCACGCGTTTTTGATTGGCCGCCGCGACCCGCGGTTGGCGCGCCTGCTTTAAGGCTTTGCGGCAAGGAATGCACTCATGCGTGTGATCCGCCAACAGCAGAGCCCGCGGTTCAGAAAGCTCACCACGCAAAAAGGTGGGAATGAGCGCTTGAAAATCCGCGCATCCTTCAATGCGCCCGGCAGCGCCCGCAATTGGAGCGCCCACATCCTGCGGGCGGTCCGCGCGCATCCTGCGCGCATCCGTTGCCGTCGACAACTGCGCCCACACTCGCTCCGTCGCGTTGTTTACCACCGTCGAATCCACTTCTTCACTGCGAATTTCGGCTGTGACTTGATCCAAGATGTTTTCGATTTCTTTGTTCTTCATGACTTCACTCCCAAGATGATTCCAAATGATTTCTTTCCGCCTTTGCCGTCCGTTGCAGATGAACGAGGTTGGACAGGGTGGACGCGATCGTTCTGCAATCGGACTGTTACGTTGCTCCTTGCATATACCTTCCTATTTCCTTCCGCAAACGCGAGCGTGCTCGATGCAGCGTCACGCCGACTACGAGCGCTGACGTCTTCATGACCTCTGCAATCTCCCCATTGCTATAACCTTCAAAATACCGCAACGCAAACATCTGCGCCGCCGTGTGGCCGAGGTTCGATACTGCTGAGCGAATCAGTTCTCGTAGTTCGCGATCTTCATGACTCGTTTCCGGGTTCTGTTTTGAGGTGAATACGCCGGCGTCATTTTCGACCGTATCGAACGAGACTGTCTTTGCCCGCTTGCGACCCCGCAACAGGTCCAGCGAAGCATTAATTGCTGCCCGCGCAAAATAGGCCTGAGGATTTTCCGCGAACCCAATCGATTCCTGTCCCCGAGCCACGCGCAAGAACACAGTCTGCAAAACGTCTTCAGCATCGGCCGCGCTGCCGGTTACTCGATGCGCGATCCGAAAAACGCGATCGTGGTGTTCCCGGAAGAGCATCTCCAAACTTGTCGGCTCCTCCAGCATTGCTGAGTTATCGTTTTGCTCGAACCGTCCCGCGTAATCTCCGGAAAATTGCACAGCTTTGAGGGGTTTTACCGCGGCCAACATTGCTTCCTCCTGAAAATCTTTCCCGCTCATTAAACGCTCCTCGGGAGGGATTATTAACACCGGAAGAAATAAAGTTGAAGCTGGGAATGGACAGTCTAGATCTGCGCGTCTCCTTAACTAAGTACCGGAGGGCCAAACACCACCTGATTGATCTCTCAGTCAGGAAGGGTGGCTTGCCCCCGCTTGTTTGTGATTTCAAAAGGGGCGACTACCAGGCAACGGGGGCAAGCCGCCCTTCCTAACCTGAGAGGTTATGTGAGCATCGAGTTGTTCATTCACCTCTCAGGTTGGGAAGGCGGGCGTTGACTTGAGATCACAATGATTTTAAGCTTACGTCAAGCCACCTAACATGTTGTCTTGCCCTCGCGTCAAAGGTGTATCTCTTTTGCGGTGGCGGGAGGTTTACATGGATAAAGTCGGGCGTATATTGGGCGTGCTCATGATTGCGTGCGCCGTGTGGTATCTGTTCCATTCGGATTGGATGTTGTTCGTCATGTTCACTGCTTGGGGTTTAAGCGAACTCATCGGCTTGAATGGACCTAGAGAGCTTCAAGGAATTCGGAAAACGTTAATGTGGATAACGTTTGCGATGGCTGTCATACGCCTT
>QHXE01000460.1 GCA_003222835.1 Acidobacteriota bacterium
AGAGCAAAGAGCCGAGGGCAAAGAGGTAAGGGCCAAGGGCAAAGAGCCAAGTGGGCTAAGAGCCGCTTGGCTCTTGGTTCTTAGATCTTTGCCCTTTGCCCGTAGCCCTTTGCTCTTGGCCCAGAAGTCCCCGATCTTTCAAGAACAGCATCACAATGTCCATCACCAACGCCTGTGTTTCCTGCACCGAATTGCGGGCGTCGATGACGCGGACGCGGTCTGGATCAGCCCTGGCAATTTCCAGATAAGCATTACGAACTCGCGCATGAAACTCAGCGTCCTCAATATCCAAACGGTCGGTATGCTTTAAGGCGACTCTTTTGCGCGTCCGCACCGCCGATTCTGGCACTGACAGATCAAACAACAATGTCAGGTCGGGCTTCAACCCGCCGGTTGCGAGTTGAACAAGTTCCTGAATCAAGGCGCGATCGAATCCACGGCCGGCGCCTTGATAAGCGACAGTTGCGTCGGCGTAACGATCCGACAGCACCACCTTGTTTGCCGCCAGCGCGGGCAGCAGATGTTGGCGCACGTGTTGAGCGCGATCGGCGGCAAACACGAAGAGTTCCGCCAGCGGATCGACTTGCTCATCCACATCCAGCAACGCCGCGCGCAACTTTTTTCCGAGCGAGGTTCCGCCCGGCTCTCGCGTAGTCACCACCTCGACGCGGCGTACGCGCAATTCGCTGGCCAGGATACGCAGTTGCGTCGATTTTCCGCAACCGTCAATTCCTTCAAAGGTGATGAAAGCGCCGGCCATTTGTGCCGCTGGATTATCGAATGCGTGAGTCAGGAGGAGGCAGGCGCTCCAACGTTGTCCGCGACGCGCTCGCTTTCACTCGATGAGTGATGAAGCTCTCCCGAAGAGCGCCTTGCCTGGGAGATCGTTGAGATGGCATGCTTGAAAATCAGTTGCTCTTGCGCTCCCGTTTCCATGATCAGCGAAAACTTATCGAAGCTCTTAATGCGGCCCAGCAGCTTGGCGCCATTCACTAGATAAATGGTGACCGTAGTCTTCTCGCGTCGCGCGAGATTGAGAAATCCGTCCTGAATGTTTTGTGGCGCCGGCTTTGAATCCACGAAACGAAAGCCCTCGAAATTCGACTATTAATAACGGTGATTCAGAGTATACCACGCCGCGCAAGGTGACAAGTGTTTTATGTGGGAAAGATGGCCGGCGCCGGTTCCTGTACAGCAAGGTCATCGCCAAATCCGTCGAGCCATTCGACACCGGGCTCATGACGAAACCACGTCAATTGGCGCTTCGCGTAATGGCGAACGTCGAGTTTCGTCTGTTCGATTGCGCTAGCGAGATCGCGTTTGCCACTTAGATATTCGACCACTCGCCGATAACCGTGTGCGCCTAAAGCGTTGGAGTTGGCAGGCACGCCTTCATCAAGCAACCGGCGAACTTCCTCGACCAGGCCATTCGCGAAATGATGTTCCGTGCGAACGTTGATTCGCCTGTAGAGTTCTTCTCGCGGTGGATTCAAAGCCAGGATGCGAATTAGCGAGGCGATTGGTGAAGGCTCAGGCCGCAGCGGTCTTTGCCGCGATATTGGCTGCCCCGTTTGCAAACAGAATTCGATCGCACGCTGCACTCGAGGCCAGTCGCGCGCGTTCAGCTTCTCAGCTTCCGCCTTGTCGATCCGCTGAAGAATTCGATGCAGATGCTCCGGGCCCCTGTGTTCGCGTATCCTGGTCAGCCGCGCGCGTAACTCTTCATTCGTTGGCGGACTAGGGAAGAGCGGTTGGCGCAGAGCCCGGAGGTAGAAACCTGTTCCGCCAACCAAGAGTACACGCCGATTGCGTGATTCGATTTCTTCAATCTTCTTAAGTGCGACGCGAGCCCAATCTGCCGCGGTGAAATTTACGTGGGGCGAAACGAAGTCGATCAAATGATGTGGTACGCCTCGGCGTTCTGCGAGCGGCACCTTCGCCGTGGCGATCTGAATCCTCTGGTAAACCTGAACGGAGTCACAGTTGATGATTTCGCCGCCAAGACGCAACGCCAACTCGATTCCCAGCGCGCTCTTGCCGGACGCGGTCGGACCAACGATGGCGATGATGGGTGCGCAGGCATCCTGCCTGCCTTCTTTCTTTATCTGAAGGTCGTTGTTGGAATGAATCACCCGCGAGAAATGATAAGCCGAATTGCAATGACGAGCCAGATCATGACGAGCAGTAGAATGGCGCCGATAATCTGATTGCGGGAGAAACGCATTTTCAGTCACGATCTTAGATCATCTGGGAAGCCGCACAAAATAGACGCCGTTTTGGTGAAGTATCCTCGCAGGTTCCCCGTTCTGTTAGTGATGAATGAGAGTTGTATAATACTGTAAATGTATATTGAGGAGACAATCATGAGTGAGGTGCGACGACCGATAGACCCAAGAGACTTTACCAAAATTCCAAGAATCCGGGAGATCATAAAGACTCTCCCGGAAGAGATACGAGTCTGTTCAAAGCACGGCAAGGAGGTAAGCATTCAAGAGAGTGATTTTTCTTTGAATCCTGGGCCGGCTGCGCCCTTTAATAGAGCGGACTGGGTCGGTTGCTGTGAAGAGGCAATCGATAAGGTGATCGAGGGTGTGCGAGAGACGCTGGAATTGATTGACCGCGCTAAGCAAACGTACATGGACGAGTTGGCCCGGAAACTCGAACCCGAGCATACAGGGGAGATTGTGGCCATCGAACTTGGAACTAATGACTATTTTGTCGGAGATGATGAGCTTGACGCTTCTGACAAAGCTCGCGCGGCGGGACACGCGGGGGCACTCTTCTTCTTGCGCGTAGGCTCTCCCTATGCCCATCGTTTGATGACGCCTCGCCAGTGATGCAAATAGACGGTTATTTTAATGTTCGCGACGAGCCGGTAATTAAACTGGATGTTGGCTCGTCACAAATAGAGTTTCTGATCGATACTGGCTTCAGTGGTGGTATGATTATTCCAGACCGATTAGCTAAAGGGCTGGATATTAATTACGACAGAGGACTGGAAGAATTTTCCTCAGTTACCGGAGAAACGTTCTTAGCGTCTGGTTGCTCAATGACGATTACTTGGTTCGGACAATCAATCAGGGTGCCGGTTGCCACCAGTGAGAAAGTCGAACTAGCGATCCTTGGAGGTAACATGCTGAAGGGTTGCCGCCTCATAATCGATTATGTCAAACGCACGGTGACGATCATGTCGAGTTAGCTTGTTTCTGCTAAGTTTAGGATAGTGAGATGCTCTAATACATCTTCGTCAATTCGATGCCCGTGTAGTAGGTCTTCAAAATCTGTTCGACCGTGAAACCTTGCTTTGCCAAACCGTATGCTCCGAACTGGCACATGCCTACGCCGTGACCCCATCCGCGCCCGGTGAAGATGAATCCAGTCACCCGATCGTTTTCGTTGTAGAGTCGATCGATGACGAAGAGCTGTTCCTTCAAACCGAGGGCCGAACGGATGCGGCCGCTGCGAATATGACCGACACCCTGCGTGCCAATGACTTCCAAATCGACAACCCGTCGAGACGAACCGCGTTTGGCGACGCGCAGATCGGTGATGGATCCAATGCCGCGAACTGATCTTCCGAGACGGGCCTGCACAGCATTGAGGGACAACTCCGTGGTCCAGTTACTCAACGACGAAAAACGATCGGCGGAAGCTCCGTTTGGCGCCGGCCGAACTTCAAGATAATCGACGCCTTCTTTTCCGCTGACATGAAAAATCACCGGCTCTCCGCCTACCAGCGCCAGCGATTTCAATTGATAAAGATTCTCGCCGAATTCGCGGAAGAGAAAAGCTTCGCGACTGACTACGACCGGTTGGTCCTTGCCCTTTGTCGAACGCAGCATCATCAGACCAGCCGACGCGGGGCGAGTTGTACCTTTCTGAAGCGCGAGCAAATTGCGCGCTTCAAGCAGATGAGAAATCGCGTGCAGCACGCGGGCGCGAGACATTGTTTCTTTGGGGCGCAGCGATGCGTCGGCAAAAAGCGAGAGCGCGCCATCGCGAAGCAACATGGCCACGTCGGCGCGATTTGGCGCCGGAATCTCTTCGCCGTCATGAAAACCGAGCAGATAGTCGACGTCCGCAGAATTCAAAAGCGTGTCGGCGCGGCCTTCGCCAAAGACTGCCGCGACCAAGGCGGTGCTGAACCTCGGCGGCTTCGTGACCTCTTCCGGTGCTTTGAACGAGGGGTTGCGCGCGAGACGCGCGGCGGCGTTGAGCCACTCGCGAGCTTCTGATTCCGATACATGTGCCGACAGCCAAGAGCTGGAGACTTTATCAGCCGGTAAAGCGAAACCGTTCACCGATAACAACGCGGCGTCGCGCGCAAACACCAGATCTCTTTCTTCTTTGATCTCAAACAGCTCGCGCGAACTCTTGATCGTAAAGGGCGCGAACCGCGCCTTCACTTCGGCGGCGCACTCGCGTCCGCGCAAGTACGGCACGGCTTCGTTGAAAATGTTTTCGGAGTCTTCCGTGCGTCCACCGCACGTCGAAGTGTAGAGAGCGTTTATCGGCTCGCCGTTATAGGTCGCAATCAGCCCTCGGGTCTCGTCGACGGCCCGCGATGTCAAAGAGGTTTCGCTAGCCAGCCCGCGATAGACCTGCGAGCGTGTCGTCGGCAACAAATCAAAGCCTTCAGCAGCGAACTGCCCGCGATTTTTCACCGCGTAGGTGCGCGCCGCAACGGCTTGCGCCTTTAAAGCTTCCGGCGCCGGATAGGAGAGCTCGTTCGGCACGACGCCCCGCACGTAATCTTCCAGGCCGATAACGTTGACGACGGTCAGAGCGCCACGGGTATTCGCGAAGACTTCGATCTTGCCGCGATAAGGTTTGTCATTGAAACGCACGGGCGCGTTAGCCTCATCGCTGGACGCAAGCGTCAAAGGCGCGTTGGAATGTAAGAGCGGCGCGACGCCGCGACCAAAGGCGACTAACTCGCGCGTAGGCGAGCTCGAGTGAGACGTCAGCTTTACTTTGTTAACGTCAGGGGAGTTCGTTTGACGATTTGGTGTGTAAGTTGAGTCATTGCTGTTGGGGGGAAGGGAAGAGTTACCAGTTGTCATGGGCGTTTTGAACGACGTGAGAACTTCAAAGCCCGCATCTTCCAGTTTGACTGATACTGCCTCAGCACCTTCTGCGGACGGTTTGACTATCACCACGCGCCACTTGTCCGCCTCCGCAACCGCACGCGCATCTTCGTTAACTAACTGATGGACTGAACCGGCCAACCGCTCGGCTTCTTCGCGCGAGAGCGAACGGGCGATCTCAACTTCATAGTTTTGGGTATTAGATGGACGTGACGGCGACAACAGCCGCGATTCGATTCGCAGCCGCGTCGTTTCCAACGGCTGCGCGCTGGAATTGAGTTCAGAAGCGTTCAGTAACCGTGCCGTAGTCGAGACCGTGGCTGCCCGCGTATCAGTCGAAAGCGCGATGCGTAAAACCGGCTCTTGTGAGCTGGATGGGCCGGCGACATCACTCGCGTTCTTAATGACTGAGCGCTGCTCTGACGGCCAGGTTCGTTGCGTGCTTTCCGATTTCTTATCCTGCGTGCGGCGCTCCCGCGTTTCTTGAGCGACAATCGAAGACGCGAGGGACAGCGGTGAGATCAGAATGCTCGCGATAAGCAGCACAATCACGTTTCTTCGATTCGGATTTCTCATTGCGATTAGATTTTCCGCACAAAAGGAGAGCGACCGGGCGGGCCGAAGTTATCTTACTACAGAATGCAGCAACGTGATCGCAAAAGTTCAAACCGCCAACAAAGTCTAGTCTCGAATATATTAATGAAGTATTTGAGCAAAAAAGCCCGCGAAGCGGACGACATGAAAATAGCCCAGCACTTCAGTGCTGGGTGAGGGATTCGATAATTTGAACCAAAGCCCGTGAAACGGGCGACAGAAAATCTCCCTGGTTGTGCAAAGCAAGGTTTCTGCCGTCCGCTTCGCGGACGTTCTTCAGCGTTCGCGTCTTACCAAAAACAAATAAAACAGAGCAGGTTGGATGCGGACCTACTTGGCTGAGTTCGTTTTATCGAGCGCTGCGCGCAAGCCCCGAGCTAACTTCAAGGCATCGTCATTCGCCCAAAAGTGCATGAAGAACAAATGGGGCGAATCGTTCAGCATATGGCTGTGCAGAGCTGTTACCGCGATTCCGTTGGCGCGCAAAGTGGCGATGACTGGATTCACTTCGCTGCCAAGCAAAACAAAATCGCCAGTGATTGCCACGCGCCGCGCGCCGGTCGGCTGAAAGTTGATTGCCGTGGCCAGCCCCATTGACGAAGGAATTGGTTCGGCGCCATGGGCCATCTCGCCTTCCGCAATTCTCTCGGCGCGCGGAACACCAAATTGATACACGCCGCCGTTGATCTTTCCGGAGCGACCGATGATTTGATCGAGTTGCTTAGTATCGAGATTGATCTGCTCGGGCTTTTGGCCTGGCGCTGGAGCCGTCAGCGGTGTCTTGCTCAACGCGAGTGCAGCATGAATAGCCTGCGCGAGTTTCACGGGATCGCCATGAGCGTCGATGTGCATGTACATCACGCGCGGCGATTCGTTCAGCAGGTGATTGTGGAGCGCCGTAATCTCTATGCTTTCTTCTTCCAATTTCGCCATTACCGGACCGACTTCGTCTTCGGTCAAAACCAAATCGCCCATCACAATCGCTTCGGTAGCCAACTTTCTAAAGGCGATCCACGAACCGAGTGCCAGCGCGGGCTTTACTTCGACGTCGCCAACCTTCACATGCAGATCAGTCCGAGGCAAGGCAATCTTGTAAACGCCGTCGGGTTGCACGCTTCCTGCTTTGCCGATCGCTTCTTCGACAGGTTTCCAATCGAATTGCCGCGGCTGCCCCGTGGATGAGCACGCGAAGTCCAGGATGGCAATCAGCGCCAGCAACAACTGAGCATGGCGGTAAGGCCGATGATCCCGAACAGCATTCGTAAGTCTCTTGATTGAACAAATAATTTTCACAATCACATCGCTCCTTTTTTGCGGTCATCAATTCCAAGGGTCATTCACGCGCAGTGGCGATGAAAATGAAAGTACCGGCGATGCCAAATACGCCTGCCATGACGAACGGAGTTTGGGGCGTGACTTTCCACAGCAGTCCGCCGATTGCCGCTGCCGGAGTAATCGCTAAACTGCGCAATAGATAGTAAAGCCCGACGCTGCGCGCGCGCAGTTTTGGCTTGGCAAAATCCACAATCATGGCTTTGCGCGCCGGCTCTCCGATTTCTCTGAGTCCGCCGATGATAAACGCTATTACGAGTCCCGCGAAGTTGTGGGCCGCGATTATTGAAAGCGGGTACAAAGCAAAGGCACAGAAGGTTGCGATGATGAACGGCCGCCGCCCCACGCGATCGGCCGCTTTCGCTGCGGGAAGGTAGATCAAGATCGTGGTCAGAAACAAAATTGCCAGCAGCGTTCCGAATTTCGCCACACTGACATGCAGCACATTCGTGACGTAAAGAATGACCAGCACATCAGTCATGCCTTCGCAAGTTCGAATGAAAATATCGGAAATGAGCAGACGCTTGAGCCCGCTTTGCAAGGAATCCCAAACGCCGAAAATGTTCGTCGGATGATGCGCTTCGCCGGCGATGTTAATGAGTCTTATTAGTAGAAACGTGATCGCGGCAATGGCTAGCGTGATGATTAGGCCGAGATGAACTCCCGAAACAATACCGCGCGACGCGATGACTATCCCTCCGATAACTGGCGCGATGACGATGGGCACACGCTTCAGGATCGATTGAATCGAAAATCCCATCGCGCGTTTTTCTTTGGGCAGCGCATCGCCGATGACCGCGAAGATTGCCGGGGACGCCATGCTCTGCCAGGCCATCACGAA
>QHXE01000461.1 GCA_003222835.1 Acidobacteriota bacterium
TTGGCCGCTGTAAGTGACTCGACCAACGCCGGAGATGGTGACGTCTAATTGCTCGCTGGCGTACACCTCGGCCTGTCCGGCGCCGCTGAGGTTCACATCAGCTTTGGAACTGCGCAGCTCATGCGCGTCGATCAAGCCGGCGCCCGAGTTGCGAATCTCGACGGCCTTCGTCTCGCCATTCGCCTGTATTTTTGCCGCGCCGTTTGAGTGGATTACAAAGTTTTCGTTTTTCACGCCGGCCACGCGCACCGTGCCCGCGCCGTTGATAGTAATGCGATTCAGATCGGGAACCGCGATACGCAGAGAGATTAACTTGTGGGAGTGATAACTCTGCTTCATTCCGACATGCAGCACGCCGTCTGCCACGTCCGTCTCAAGGAGCGGCAGCAGATTGTCGTCGGCTTCGATTTCCACGCTCTGCGGTTTTTGACAACTGACCTCGACATCGAAAGCGCCGCCAGTTTCGCTGGCTTTGAAAGCCGGCAGTTCTTTCTTCTCGGTCTTGCGGGTACCCGATCCCCTAATGCCGCCCATCTTGCAACCACACAAGAGCGTCAGCAAAGTCATAACCAGAATTGATTTTTTCAAGATTCGCATCCTCCAGTCCTTTCGAGTTTTTACATTTCTTTTCCGCGTCGCAGAGCGGTTAGTTGAGCTCGATCCTTGAACACCTTGCCTAGCAGGGTGCTGAAAAAACAAAATCGCCACAGAGACACAGAGTCGCAGAGAACAGGAAGGATCAGGAGCAATCAGAAATGCCAACAAATTCCTACATTATTTTCTCTCATCTTTCTCCGTGTCTCCGTGGCTCTGTGGCTAAGGTTAGTTTTTCATCAGCCTGCCAGGAAAGCCTCTCAACTAGGACGCTTCGCTGTCCTTATCACTCTCTCGTTCTTCAATTTCTTCGAGGTTCATTGTCTCGGGTTCAGGCGACGCTTCATCAAGATCGCGTTTGATGGCGTCGAGGATTCCGTTGATGAATTGCGTGGCCTCGTAAGAGGAAAATCGGCGGGCGATTTCGAGGGCCTCATTTATCGTTACGGTGCGCGGCGTGGCCTCGTGCAGGAACTCGTAAACAGCGAGACGCAGGACGTTGCGATCCACCAGCGCCATGCGCGAGATGCGCCAGTGTTCGGCGCGCGAGCGAATTCGTTCGTCGACCTCTGGCAGATTCGCCAGCGTGCCCAGCGCCAGTCGGGTAGCGAACTCGTGCGCGCCCGGTTCCAATTCGCCATCAGCCAATTCAGACCAGAAGGTGCGCGCGAGATCGTCTCCGCGCGTTCCCGCAACGTCAGCCGCAAAGAGCATTTGCAAGGCGCACTCGCGCGCCTTACGACGCGAACCCATAAAATCAGTGATGAGTGATGAGTGACGAGTGATGAGAGCAACGGTCTGGCTCTACATTCTCACAAGTCCGGAGTGAAGAGAAAAACTTTGTCATTGACTCATTACTCATCACTCATCACTTCGTAAACGCTTCCCGGTACAAATTGACTAATTCAACCGCCGCCCTGGCTGCTTCGAAGCCTTTGTTGTTCAGCTTCTCTCGAGCGCGATCGATTGCCTGATCGATATTGTCCGCCGTAATGACTCCAAACAGCAAAGGCACCCCAGTCTTCAAAGCTGCTTCGCCGATCCCACGGGCGGTCTCGGCGGCGATGTAATCGAAGTGCGGCGTCTCTCCTCGGATAATCACGCCGAGACAAATCACGGCGTCGAAGTTTCCTGAGTCGGCTGCTTTCAAAGCGCAGAGTGGAATCTCAAACGAACCCGGCACACGAAAAATCTCAACAGTGTGCTCGTCTGCCGACAATTCTTCGAGAGCGTCGCGCGCACCGTCGATCAAACGCGACACGATTGAATCGTTCCAACGGCTCGCAACAATCGCAAAGCGAAAGCCTTTGGCGCTGAGCGCCTTCTGATCCGTCGCCGGCTGTGAATTTTCTGATCGCAAGGTTTGAGCGCGGTGTTAAGTCGAATTGAGTATAGTTGCCGCAAGGCGAGTTGCCAAATGTGGTTCGGAGTTGAGGGCTGCCCGCTCCAAAGAGGGAGGGATACAGCGAGGGGAACGTACATTCTTTGCGCACCATCATCTCTCCGCCGGTTGCAGCAGCGAATCTCCTCAATTAGAATTCACAGTTTCGAGATCACACAGAAAAGGTCTTATAGATGCTCAAGCAACTCAGTAAGCTGGAACGCACCCGCAACGTCCTAATCCTCGGATTCGTCGGGCTGATGGCGGTCAGTCTCGTTCTTTTTTTCCGGCCCAACAGCGGATCAAGCCAGATTGAACCCACCCGCAGCTCTGAAGTGCTGGCGACCGTCGGCGGCGAAGACATCACCGTGGGCGAGTTCGCGACCCAGAAGCAGAATATTCAACAGCAATTCAGCCGGTTCGGCGGCCAGATAAGCCTGATGCAGATGGGCTACACAGACGAAAAGATTTTGGACAGTTTGATTATGAAAAAGGTGGCCGTCCTGGAAGCCAGACGACTGGGTCTGGGGGCATCCGAAGGCGAAGTTAAGGAGCGGATTGCCAACACCTTTCGCGATCCGACCGGAAAGTTTCTGTTGCTTGACGCTTCAGGAAAGTTTGACATGAGTCGTTACCAGGAACGTGTGGGCGACATCCCGATGTTCGAGCGCGGCGTTGCTGAGGACATTGCGCGTGAAAAGCTCGAAGCTTTCATCACCGCCAGCGTGCGCATTTCCGAAGACGACGTGCGCGAAGATTTCAAGCGCAAGAACACAGCTTTCGATCTGACTTACGTGATCGTTTCTGCCAGCAAGCTGGCCGAGAAAATTCAACCCAGCGAAGATGAGTTAAAGGCTTACTACGAAAAGCACAAGACTGATTACAACATCCTGGTGCCACAGAAAAAGATTCGCTACCTCTTCATCGATCAGGACAAGTCAGGACAAAAGACGGAAATTACCGACAAGGAATTGCACGACGAATACGACAGCCTGAAGCCTGAATACAAACAAGCCGGCGTCAAAGTGCAGCAGATAGTTTTGAAGGTGGCGAGTCCTGCGTTGGACGATACGGTGAAGAAGAAGGCTGACGATCTAGTTGCTAAGGCTCGCGGCACCGCAGGCACATCGACGGAAGATGCTTTCGCGGAACTCGCTAAAGGAAATTCCGAAGACTCGGCCACCGCCAAGAACGGCGGACGTGTCAATGGCATCGTCAAGAAAAGCCCGAATAAGTCTGACGACCCATATCAGAAAGTTCTCGACATGCAGCCGGGCGACGTTACCGATCCGATCAAGTACAAGAACGCTTACTACATCTTGCGACGAGGCGACGCTGTGCCAAAGACCTTTGAGGATGCCAGGGAGGAATTGAAAGTTTCTCTCCGCAATCGTCGTGGCTACACCATCGCGCAAAAGATTGCGCAGCAGGCCCAGGATCGTTTGAAGGAAACGAAGGACGCGCAGAAAGTCGCGCAGGAACTCGCCGCTCAAGCCAACATGACACCCGCCGAAATGGTGCGCGAGACGCCGTTCATCAAAGCCGGTGATGACGTGCCCAACATCGGCAGCTCGCAGCAGTTTGAAGATGCGATTGCCCCGCTCAACAATCCGAACGACGTGGGCGAGCGCGTGGGCATCAAGAACGGTTTCGCGGTGCCCATGCTGGTCGAGAAACGCGATCCCCGCATTCCCGATTTTGAAGAGGTGAGAGACAAAGTCACGAAAGCTGTGAAGGACGAAAAGGCGAAGGCCCAGTTGGAAGACAAAGCGAAAGAAATCATCGCCAGCGCCAAGACACCGGGAGATTTGAAAGCGGCGGCGGCGAAGCTGGGATTCGAAGCAAAGGCCGAGGCTAACTACAAGCTGGCAACGCCTTTAGGCGAGGCCGGATCGAGCACGCTGATCGACGATCCGCTATACGCGTCCAAAGCCGGCGAAGTTATTCAGAAACCGGTTTTCCTGAATGAGAACTACCTCGTGTTCGGCGTAACGAAACGCACCGAGGCCGACCTGACCGAATTTGCCAAGCAGCGCGATTCGCTGATGCAGACCGCGCAGACCGAACGCAAGAACCAGGTGTTCGAAGATTACCTCGCGGCGCAGCGCAGCCGCTTGGATCAAGCCGGCAAGGTCAAGATTAACAAAGACGTGTTCGCCAATTTCCAGGCCGAAGAAGAACCTGAAGCCGCGCCACCGCGTCGTCCGCAGTTGCCGATTACCAGGTGATGGTTACAGAACCGCGAGCGGTACTGTAACTATTTCGCTAACTTTGAAAATCTCTCACGTCCCGAAACGGCGTCTGGCCATCAGTGAAATCGGGACGATAGTAAAACGCCGCGCCATCGTATTCCTGCATCCAGCCTTCTTGAATTTCCAATTCATCCAGCGCCGCGACTGCGCGCAGCCACTCTGTTTCTCTGATCCGCCGCGAAAGCAAAGCGTAACGCTGATTCGTGCCCGCGACGTTCGTCGGATAGTACTGAGCCATCAGTGAGACGGCGACGCGTGGGCCTAATTCATTTCTAATCCACTCCAGCGAATCCCGCACACCGCCGAGGTCGTTTGGCAAAACCAGCAGACGAATCACCAGGCCGCGCTTAAGCAAACCACCGTCATCGCAAACCAGTTCGTTACCTGTCTGGCGATGCATTTCGGAGATTGCGGCGCGTGAGCATTCGCGATAGCTGCGCACTTTCGAATACAAAAATCCCGCTTCGTCTTCAGCGTATTTCAAGTCCGGCAAATAAACATCGACGACACCGTCGAGCAGTTTCAGCACTTCAATCGAATCGTAGGCGTTGGTGTTGTAAACGATAGGCAGGCGCAGACCCTGTTCGGCGGCAACCAGAATCCCACGCGCCATCTGCGGCGCGAAGTGTGTCGGCGAAACAAAGTTGATGTTGTGACAGCCGCGCGCTTGCAGTTCGAGCATCATTTCGGCCAGGCGTTCGTGCGTCACTTCGTTTTTGATTTGCTCTTTGTGCGTCTGCGAAATCTGATAGTTCTGGCAGTAGACACAGCGCAGATTGCAGTTACCGAAAAAGATGTTGCCGGCGCCGCGCGTACCCACCAGCGGAGGCTCTTCGCCAAAGTGCGGCGTGTAAGAAGAGACAATCGGCAAGCGACCCGAGTAACAAGCCGCGATTTCATTGCGCAAGCGATTGTTGAGACAGTCGCGCGGACAGACCGTACATCGTTCGAGCAACGCCTCCAACGCTTCGACACTGTCAGTTAACTCGCCACTACTCAACAAGCCAAGGTAACCGGGATCGTTGTATTTCAGGTGCTTACTCATAGGGACGTGTCAGTACCGCGAGCGGTAGCGACCGGATCAACTGAAACTCACATACGACAAATGATCCGGTCGCTACCGCTCGCGGTACTGACACCGCCGGCGTCAACCAGATCACTTTCTTGCTGTTCATTACTCTTTCTTCTTCCGAAAATGAACGTTATGGGTCTTGTGCTGCTCGACCAGCTCGCGCGGGACGAACCGCTTGCTGGTGCGCCAGATGAAATCCATCTCAGCGTGTGTCGTGCTCAACGCCAATCGCGCCTCGAAGACCAGGAGCATGCTGCCATAGAAAAGAAAGAAGGCGCCGATCAAACCCATCGCCACCGGAACCCAGGCGCCGCGAGCGCCGAAAAACGCAACTACACCGATGGCCACACTCGTCGCCACGAACACTCCGACCGCAAGATAGAAAGTCGTCAACGCGCGTTGCAGCAGACGCGAGCGGCTAGTCAATTTATCGAGCTGATCGAAGAGCATTGCGCGCCGTTCTTCGAGGAAATCGATCTCCAAATCGCCGCGCGAAAGCTCCGGCAAACGATCCGATAACGACCGGACGCGATCAATACGGCGGGCGGAATCATGGCAGTCAAAACCGCCAGTGATGATGATAATCCATCCATCGACAACGATTCTAACTCACTCTCGAGCGGGCGTCCCGCCCGCAGATTCATCCACACGCTTGAGTCGCTTTTGCGGGCGGGACGCCCGCGCTCCCAGTCATGTGATATGCTCCGCGCGCTATGCGCCTGTGGCTTTCAAAGAGCAGCGAAGTTCCTTTGCGCGAGCAACTCGTCACGCAAATTCGGCTGGGCATAATCAGCGGCGACCTGAGCACGCGACAAAGGCTGCCCAGCACCCGCGAACTGGCGCGACGCTTTCGTATTCATGCGAACACGGTCAGCGCCGCCTATCGCGAGCTGCACCGTAATGGCTGGGTCGATTTTCGCAAAGGCAGCGGTGTTTATGTTCGCGAGTACTCGGCGGATCAGAGCAAGGAAGGCGCCCTCGGTCTGGATCGACTGATCGCAAACTTCTTTCAGACGACGCGCGCGAAAGGACATTCGCTGCGCGAAGTGCAGTTACGTTTACAGCACTGGCTGACGCTGCAGCCGCCGGATCATTTTCTTCTGCTCGAACCTGATGTTGAGTTGCGTCACATTCTGATGACTGAGATTCAGGGCGCAACCGGTGCGCTCGTCGCGGGAACAAGTCTCACTGACTCTCATTTTGGGGAAATGTTGACCGGCGCGGCTCCAGTGGCTATGTACAGCCAGGTTGAAAGCGTTAGGGCCGTCCTGCCGCCTGATACCGACCTAATCACCTTGCGTTCGCGCTCGGTGCCCGAATCGTTGCTGAGTCAGACTCGACCTTCATCCGACACGCTCATCGCCATCGTCTCTCGCTGGCCTGAATTCCTGCGCTGGTCGCACACCATACTTGTTGCCGCGGGGCTCGATCCAAATGCACTTAGCTTTCGCGACGCGCGTCAACGGGGCTGGCAGAGAGGCTTGGCTTCGATGGCATTCGTGGTCACGGACTCGTTAATGCTTCACCAATTACCCGCGAGCTGTAACGCACGCTGCTTTACAATTCTATCCGATTCGTCATTGGGCGAGCTGCAACAGTTCGCTAAACATTTCATTGAGCGCTAGCCAGACGAGCGTCCCCCCTCACTGCCTGTGGCAGTTGCAGAACCGTCATAGCACTTTACGCTGAATGGAAAGGTCTGGGTATGCTCAAACGTACTCGATTATGTACGGACCTTTCATCCATCGGATCGATCCGGTCTTTGGTGAGGCAGCCGGTTTCTATCTTTGGTTCTACGGTCTGAGTTATTCACTGGGCTTTCTCTCTATTCTTATTTGGCTCAAAAGAACCCGTCAACGTCTCGGTTTCACAGTCGATGATGTCTACAGCTTAACCATCTACCTTGCGGTCGGTGTGCTGGCCGGCGGTCGTTTGATCGAAGTCATCTTCTACGAATGGCCTTACTACCGACAACACCTGGCGCAGATTCCGGCCGTGTGGTTAGGAGGGATGAGCACTCATGGTGTGCTGCTCGGCGTGGTCGCAGGCACTTGGATGTTCTGTCGGTTTCATGGGAAGAGCTTACTGGCAGTTGCCGACGAACTGGTCATCCCCGGCAGTTATCTGATGGGCATGGGGAGAATTGGAAACTTCATCGACGGACAGATTGTCGGCAGCGTCACAAACGTCTGGTGGGCCGTTCAGTTTCCGGATGCGTCCGGCTTTCGCCATCCCGTGGTGCTCTACGATGGCGCCAAGAATTTTCTCATCCTCGGGTTGCTGTTGCTGCTTCGAAAGACCAAACCCGCGCAGGGAATCCTCGCCGCACATTTTATTTTCTGGTATGGCTTCCTTAGAATTATTGTCGATCTTTTTCGTGAGTATCCGACGACTCTTTTCGGCATGGCGACCGGACAGGCCTTCAATTTATTCATGTCGATACTCGGACTGTTTCTCCTCTTTTGGTTCTCACGAAAGCCGCGGACCCCAGTCGATAATACAGACTTGCAAATCGCTCTTGCTCGCATACGAACAGCCGACACAACTGGACTGTGGCTAAAACGGATCGTCTTTGCGAGCTTATTGTTTACTCCGCTGACGCTGCCCAGCGATTGGACGCAGGACATTCCCAGTCGCTATGGAAAACGCCACCCAGAAATGCATTACTCTCGCTTGTATCCACACGTTGAAGGAAATATTCCCTGAACTTAGACCTTGCCGCGTCCGACCAACTCAATCTAAGATCTGCGAGTCATGCCCACGAGTGATTATCATTTCATCGACCGTTGGCGCGTCGAAGCGGACGTGAAGGAAGTCGCCGACATTCTCGAAGACGCTCTGTCTTTGCCGCAATGGTGGGGAAGCGTTTACTTCGAAGTGAAAGAGATCGAGCCTGGCGGCGAGCATGGAATTGGGAAACTTGTCAGCTTGCGCGCGGGCGGTTGGCTGCCGTACACGCTGCGCATTGACTTCCGCACCGTTGAGTCGCGCTATCCATACGGTTTTTCAATGGAGGCGACTGGTGATCTCGAAGGTAAAGGTATCTGGACTTTCGAACCGGATGGTCCTTTCGTGAATGTGACTTATGACTGGACGATTCGCGCAAACAAACCGATCATCGAGAAGCTTTCGTTCCTGCTCAAACCAATCTTTCGCTCGAATCATAATTGGACCATGAAACGCGGCGGCGAAAGCTTGCGGCTGGAGCTGATGCGTCGTCGGGCAAAAACAACTGAAGAAGCTTCGGCTGTGCAGGCAGCCCCAGCACCTTCACTAGCAGTCAGACTTTTCCAATTGAACCGCCATCGTGCCTGATAAAAAAATAGCCTGGTTGCCGAATTTGCTGTACGTCGCAGGCAGATTTGAGGGCGACCTGGCCTTGGTGTGCGAGGCGTCGGGCACGATTGCGAGGATTGTGCGCGCGGATGAATTAAGGGACGAGAAAAGAGTTAGGCTGTCGCGCCGCGCGATGCTGCCGGGAATGGTCAACGCGCATTCACACGCTTTTCAAAGAGTCTTGCGGGGAAGAACCGAATACCGCACGAAGTCGACATCGTTTAGCGGTGGGCTACTGCCCGCCGAGTCGGGCGGTAGCCCGACTCTAAACGAAGTGAGCGCGCGAGACAGTTTCTGGACCTGGCGCGAGACGATGTACTCGGCCGCAACGCGCCTCACGCCCGAGGATGTTTACGACGCCTCGCGCATGGCTTTCCTGGAAATGGCGCTCGGCGGTATCACTGCCGTTGGCGAGTTTCATTATCTTCATCACGCGCTCGACGGAAGGCCCTATGACGATCCGAATTTATTAGCGAAGGAAGTTATGCGCGCGGCAGGCGAGGTCGGTCTGCGCATCGCGTTGTTGAGAGTTGCCTATGCGAGATCAGGCTTTCAGACCGAGCCGAATCCGAAACAGGCTCGGTTCATTGAGAATAGCCCGGATGTGTACTTGCGAAATTTGGAAGCACTCATTGCGAGCGTAAATCGGGCTAATGCCCCGCATGCGACGGCATGGGCAGGCGTCGCGCCGCATAGTGTGCGCGCCGTACCGCTCGATTACTTGCGCGAAGTGATCGCATACGCGAATGAAAACGATCTGAAGATTCACATGCATGTCGCCGAACAGCCCGCGGAAGTTTCGGCCTGCATCCAAGAGTACCGGCGCAGTCCGTTCGCATTGCTGGAAACCGAAGATCTTTTGAGCGAGCGCTTCACTGCCGTTCACGCAATTCACGTGACGACGAAAGCAATTCCGTCCTTCGCCAAGTCAGGCGCGATCGTTTGCGCTTGTCCTGCGACCGAAAGAAACTTGGGCGACGGAGTTGTGCCCGCCGACGAATACGTCAAACACGGCGTGCCGGTTTGCCTCGGCACCGACAGCCAGGAGCAAATTGATTTGCTGGAAGACGCGCGCGAGCTTGAATATCACTTGCGCTTGCAGAAACTGGAGCGGGCCGTGCTCAGTGTCAGAAGCCCGACCGTGAGGGAGGGCCTGTCGTCCGATCAAGGGGCCCTCCCTCACGGTCGGGCTTCTGACACCTCTGCGTTGTTATTCGATTGCGCAACGATAAATGGCGCCCGCAGCATTGGCGCGCCGAGCGGCGCCCTCGAAACCGGAATGCCGGCGGACTTTTTTACCGTCGATCTCGATGATCCTTCGATCGCCGGCGCCTCGAAGGACGATTTGCTTTCAAGCGTTGTCTTTAGCTCGTCGCGCGCGGCCGTGCGCGAGGTCGTAGTCGGCGGCAAGCCAATCGTTTCGGAAGGGCAACACCTGATTCAGGAAGAAGTGGTCGAGAGATTTCATCAATTGCAGAAAAGGTTGTGGAGTTGAACGGCGGCACTGCTGGCACGTGCTTTTGCGGCATAGCCGCTAGTCAGAATCATGACTGTCGAACAAACCCTCGCTAAACTTGTTTCCATCAATTCCGTCTCGTCGCGCTCGAACGCCGAGATCATTTCTTACTTGGAAGCGCGTTGTGAAGCACTCGGTTTCACCGTCAAGCGCTTTCCCCACATTGATGAAACAGGAGCTGAGAAGATCAATCTCGTGGCACAGACTTCATTTGGAGTGCGCCGGCAGAGCGAAGCGGCGACGGCGCTTTCCATGCCTGCGGTTTCGAGTGCCAGGCCAAGATCCAAAGCGCCGTCGCCGCTTCGCTCTGCCGGCGCACTCCAAATCACTTCACAGGCTGAAGCTTATGCCACTGTGGAACTCGCGCTGGTCGGCCACACCGACACCGTGCCTTACGATCCAAACTGGACTGAAGCTCTCAAATTAACCGAAAGCGATGGCCAGCTTTACGGCCGCGGCGCGTGCGACACGAAGGCATTTATCGCGGCGACGCTCACGGCGATCGAAAACATCGATCTCGAAAAGCTGAAGAAACCGCTGGCACTGGTCTTCACTGCCGACGAAGAGATCGGGTGCCTCGGAGCCAAGCGTCTGGCCGATGCGCGTCCCTTCAATGCGCGTTACGCGATTGTCGGAGAGCCAACTTCTTTGCAACCGATGCGCGCCGGGAAAGGATATTGCCTGGCGGAGATCACGGTGCACGGACGCGAAGCCCACAGCGCGTATCCACAACTCGGCGCCTCGGCGATCTTTCACGCGTCGCGATTGATCAATCGAATCGAAGAGATCGCTGAAGACCTGAAGAGTGACGCGCGCGCTGATTTCGATCCGCCTTACACGACGCTGAATGTCGGATTGATCGAAGGCGGCACGGCCAAGAACATCGTCCCCGGCGAGTGCCGCTTCACACTCGAATGGCGCACAATTCCGGGGCAGGAATCCGATTATGTTTTGAACCTCGTCAAGCGTGCGGTCGATGATCTTCAAAAGCTCGACCCGGATTTCGCTTGCCAGATTGATGCCGCGC
>QHXE01000462.1 GCA_003222835.1 Acidobacteriota bacterium
GAAAAGGTAGCGGTAATTCTTCATGAATTGCGCTTTGTTTTTGAGGCTACCCATTCGATACCCTAGGCTGATCGGAAACGCCGAGAGCGCGGCCGCCGTTTCTTTGTCACCTTTGACGACTGCGGCTTTGAACTTTTCCCAGAAAGCGTTCATGGAGTCGTCAGCGCCGTAAGGTCTCTCTGCGCCTCCGGCGACTGATGCAATCAACGCGAAAAGCAAAACCGCAATGGAGAGCTTCTTCATTTTCAGGTCCTCGATGATTAGGGCCAGGAGTTTAACCGCAAAGGGCGCGGATTTCCACGCAGAGGGCACAGAGAAAAATCTTCTGCCTTCCTGTGGCGAAAACCTCTGCACCCTCAGTGGTTAAGAATCAGCGCCCCAGCTATGGCGCGACTTCAATATTCCGACTTAAAGAGATCATCGTTGCTCAAGGTCGCGCGCGCGCCTATTCGTATGCCTACCCGTGTGATGGCTCCGTAGCTTGGTTTGCCGGCCATCACCACGGACACTTGGCTTGTCTGCCGGTCCGCGCGACCAAGCGCCGGAGTAGCTCCAACTTGCTCTCGATGATCAGGATTTACTTGGACTGTTCTTGAGTTTAGTTGTAATCTCTTTGGCGAGCGGTGACGATCGATCCAAGTACCGGTGTTCGAGGTTCTTTGAGCCGGGGCGTCAGGATATGGATCAACCATGTAATCCTGTTTTCAGGAGCGCCAACCTCATTATCGCACCGCTCCTTTCTTCTCCGCGCGGCATAACGCGCAGAGTGACTGAGAAGCTGGGGCTGATTGATCGTTCTGGTCAACAACGCCGACTCCCCGATCCACCGAATAGATGACCGTGGGCTGTTTTAAGGCTGTCGTTGGTAAAGTTTTCATCTTTCTCAAATGCGAAAGATTTTATCCACCATTTTGATCGTTCCGCTGATTGGCATGCAGGCGCTCATTAACATTAAGGCGCAGTCGATCGCTCCCGTGGCCCGAGATACCGAAGATAAAGTCGAGTCGATCCTCAAGCAGATGACGCTCGAGGAAAAAATTGATCTGCTCGGAGGGATTGAACGCTTTTTTATTCGCGGCGTGCCGCGGCTTGGCGTCCCGCGTTTGAAGATGGCCGATGGTCCAATCGGCGTGCGGAATTATGGACCAGCCACAACAATGGCGGGCGGCATCGCTTTGGCTGCTACCTGGAATCCGGCGCTGGCCGAGCGCGTGGGATCTGAAATCGGCAGAGATTCACGGGCCAAGGGCGTGCATTTTCTGCTAGGGCCGGGCGTGAACATCTATCGCGCGCCCATGAATGGGCGAAACTTTGAATACTTTGGCGAAGACCCGTTTCTCGCCTCGCGCCTTGCGGTCGGCTACATCAAAGGCGTGCAAAGCGAGGGAGTCAGCGCGACGATCAAACACTTCATGGGAAATAACTCCGAGGTCGATCGACACAACTCGGATTCAGTCATCGACGAGCGAACGATGCGCGAGATCTATCTGCCCGTGTTCGAGGCGGCAGTCAAAGAAGCGCGCGTGGGCGCGATCATGGATTCATACAACCTGACGAACGGCGTACACATGACGCAGAACGGTTACCTGAATACGGACCTGCTGAAAAAAGAGTGGGGCTTTGCTGGGCTAATCATGTCTGACTGGGACGCAACGTACGACGGCGTCGCCGCGGCGAACGGCGGGCTGGATCTGGAGATGCCTTTAGCGCGGTTCATGAACCGAGAAGCGCTTCTGCCCGCGATCAAAGACGGGAGAGTTTCTGTAGCGATTATTGATGACAAGGTGCGCCGCATCCTGCAAACCGCGATTCGATTCGGCTGGTTCGATCGAGAGCAAACCGATCTATCCATTCCGCGCTTCAATCAGCAAGGCCGGCGGGTTGCGCTGGAGGCAGCGCGCGAAAGCATGGTCCTGTTGAGGAACGAAGGCAACTTGCTGCCGCTCAGCAAAGGAAAGATCAAGTCAATCGCCGTCATCGGTCCTGATGCATATCCCGCCGTGCCCGTGGGAGGAGGAAGCGCGCGAGTACAGCCGTTCACAGCAGTGAGCTTTTTGGAAGGCATCAGCAACTATCTTGGCACGGCCTCGCAGACTTATTACCAACGCGGCCTGCCGACGCTCGCTGAGATGGCCCAGGCGACGAACTTTTCGACGGCGGCGGCGAATGGGCAATCGGGAATGATCGCGGAATACTTCACTAATGCTGACCTGCAAGGAAGCGCCGCAGCCACGCGCACGGAACCGCGCGTAGATCTCGCAGGTCCAGGTGGAAGCGGCGCCTCGATTCCCGATCAATGGTCTTCGATTCGCTGGACGGGCTACTACGTTCCGGAGACCGCCGGCGCCTACGACATTTTTGTGCACGCGCCCGGCGAAGACATTCGCTATCGTCTCTTCGTCGATGACAAACTCGCGCTCAACAGTTGGGAACATTCGATCGCGGTCGTAAATTACGCGACGGCTTCACTCGCCGCCGGCCCGCATAAGATTGTCCTGGAACACTTCCGGCGACGAGGCCGCGGAGCGCCGCGCCTCCGCCTGGGAATTGTCCCTCGTAACACAGTTGTCGACGCTGACGCTAAACGGCTGGCAGCAAAGGCAGACGCGGTTGTGCTCGCATTGGGGTTTGATCCGGAGACTGAGACGGAAGGCAGCGATCGCACTTTTCGACTGCCGCCCGGACAGGAGCAACTGATCCAGGAAATCGCGGCCGCAAACAAGAACACCGTGGTCGTAATCACATCCGGTGGCGCGGTGGACATGAGCTCCTGGCTCGATCGCGTGCCCGCGGTCTTGCAAGCCTGGTATCCGGGCCAGGAGGGCGGCACAGCTCTAGCGGAAATCCTTTTCGGCGACGTGAATCCTTCAGCCCGTTTGCCGGTGACATTTGAACGCCGCTGGGAAGACAATCCCGCGCACGACAGCTATTATCCCGACGCGCTCACGAACCGCGTCGCGTACAAAGAAGGAGTCTTCGTGGGTTATCGCGGCTACGAGCATATCGGCACAAAGCCGCTCTTTCCGTTCGGTTACGGGCTGTCCTACACGACGTTCAGATACAACAATTTGAATGTCACTCAAGCAATCACAAAAAGTAGCGGCCTCAGTTCCTGGGCCTGCCTGGTTTCATTTGATGTTACCAACACCGGCAGACGGGAAGGCGCGGAAGTCGCGCAGGTGTACGTTACCGACACGCACTCGAAAACGCCGCGGCCTGCCAAGGAATTGAAAGGCTTTGTGAAAGTCAGCCTGCGCGCTGGCGAAACCAAGAGAGTAACAGTCACGCTGGATCGCCGCGCCTTTTCTTATTACGACATCGATATAAAGCAATGGCGCGCCGATCCCGGCGACTTCGACATCCTTGTCGGCAGCTCAGTGGAACAGATCTTACTCAAAGGCAAAGTAGCGAGCCAGCCCGAAATCAAACAGCGCTAAACCGCTGGTTAACTAAGGACTGGGTGAATCTCTTGTTAACGCTGAAGCGGTTGGTAATTCTTATCGGCTTGGTTCTGGCGCTCTCCTGCATTTCTCCATCGGCTTTCACCGGCGCGACCAGACCAATCGATGCTTCGCTGAGCGCGCGAACAAAATACAACTTCAATTCCGATTGGAAACTCTTGGTCGGTGATCCAAAGGGAACCGAGGCGCCGGCCTTCGACGATTCTGGTTGGAAGAGTGTCACCTTGCCGCACGCCTGGAACGAAGATTCGGCTTTCAAAGTCAGCATCCACGATCTGCCTACCGGAGTCGCGTGGTACCGGAAGAGGTTTCGGCTGCCAGCAGGCAGTACCAACCAGAAAGTCTTTCTTGAGTTTGAAGGAATCCGGCAAGCCGGCGAGTTCTTTCTAAATGGAAAATTCATTGGGCGTCATGAAAACGGGGTCATGGCGTTCGGATTCGATATCACGAATCAGCTAAATCCTGCACCGCAAGAGAACGTGCTCGCGGCGCGCATCGACAATTCATGGACCTATCACG
This sequence comes from Acidobacteriota bacterium, assembly GCA_003222835.1. The sequence continues at coordinate 3,981 of QHXE01000462.1, forward strand.
AACAGGCGACGAATTCTCCGTTTCAGTGGAACGATCGGAATTTTTACGCTAACTACGGCGGCATCAACAAGAACGTCTACCTGCACGTGACTGACAAGTTGTACCAAACGTTGCCGCTCTATTCGAGCCTTGGCACCACCGGCGTGTACATTCATGCAAGCGACTTTGATATCGCCGGCCGGCGCGCAACGATCACTGCCGAAACGCAGGTGAAGAACGAGCGCGCCAACTCGGAAACTTGCGACTTCGAGGTAGCGATCGCCGATCCTGATGGAAGGACAATCAAGACGATCGAGGGCGGTTCGCAAACTATCGCTGCCGGCGAAACGAAGACTCTGGTCGCGAGCGCGCGAGTAGACCATCTCAATTTCTGGAGCTGGGGCTATGGCTATCTTTACGACGTTTACACGATTCTTAAGGTCAATGGCCGGGTTGTCGATGTGGTAAGAACGCGTGCTGGTTTTCGCAAGACTGAGTTCGCTCACGGCATCGTCAAACTCAACGACAATCCGATTCAACTCAAAGGCTATGCGCAACGCACAACCAATGAATGGCCTTCGATAGGTCTGTCGGTGCCGCCGTGGTTGAGTGATTTCAGCAACCGGATGATCGTCGAAGGGAACGGCAACTTAATCCGCTGGATGCACGTGACACCCTGGAAGCAGGATGTGGAATCGTGCGATCGTGTCGGCTTGATGGAAGCAATGCCTGCTGGCGATTCTGAGCAGGACGTTACGGGCCGGCGCTGGGAGCAACGCGTTGAGCTGATGCGCGACGCCATCATCTATAACCGAAACAATCCCAGCGTAATTTTCTACGAGTGCGGCAACAAAGCGATCAGCGAGGCGCACATGCAGCAAATGAAAGCTTTGCGAGATACGTTCGATCCGCACGGCGGCCGGGCAATCGGCGCTCGCGAAATGCTCGACAGCAAAGTCGCGGAATATGGCGGCGAGATGCTCTACATCGACAAGAGTGCCGCGAAACCGATGTGGGCGATGGAGTATTCGCGCGATGAAGGGCTGCGAAAATATTGGGACGAGTTCTCGCCTCCTTATCACAAGAATGGGGACGGTCCGCTTTATCAAAATCAGGACGCGAGTGCTTACAATCGCAATCAGGACTCGCACGCGATCGAAGATGTCATGCGCTGGTACGACTATTGGCGTGAGCGGCCGGGAACCGGCGAGCGAGTGAGCGCGGGTGGTGTGAACATCATCTTTTCGGATTCGAACACGCACTTTCGCGGCGCTGAGAACTTCCGCCGGAGCGGCGAAGTTGACGCGATGCGTCTGCCAAAGGATGGTTACTTTGCGCATCAGGTGATGTGGGACGGTTGGGTTGATGTCGAGCATCCGCGCATACACATCATCGGTCATTGGAATTACGAACCCGGAACGAAGAAGGAGGTCTATGTCGTCTCCAGCGCCGACAAAGTTGAGTTATTCGTCAACGGCAAATCACAAGGCGTCGGCGCGCAGAGCAGCCGTTTTCTT
>QHXE01000463.1 GCA_003222835.1 Acidobacteriota bacterium
AATGAAGTTCTGCGACTTCACACCGTAAGCTGGACCTGGAAAGCTGATTCGGAAAATAAGAAGCAACTCGGTTTGATTGCTCAGGAAGTCCGCCCCTTACTACCTGAACTGATCTTAGAAGGTAGGGACAAAGACCACCTCTTGAGCATGAACTATCTCGGCCTGTTGCCGATCATGATCAAAGCGATCCAGGAACAACAAGCAACCATCAATGAGCTAAGAAATGAGATCGTCGCTCAACAAAACCGCAGTGCGCCTCTAAAGCCTGCGGCATCGCGGGCCGAATCAACCGAAATGGTCCATAGCCTTAACGGCAATGTCGTCACCGACGAAAAGGGCGAGGCGATCGTTTTCTTGCCAAGGGATTTTGAAACGAGTCACCGCGATTTCCGTTATCAACTCACGGTCATCGGGCAATTCGCGCAGGCGATTGTGTCCCGGGAAATTAAGGACAACTGTTTCGTCGTCAAGACCGACAAGCCAAACGTCAAAGTCTCTTGGCAAGTCACGGGCAGCCGTCACGATCTATTTGCTAACGCCAATCGCGAATGAAACAGACGATGAAGATGTGGCCTGCAAAATTTCATCGAGGCGTGAACGATCAGAGGTTGAGCCTGTCGTTCTTGAGATATTGGGCCGCGCTGCTACTCAATTGCTCCATCCTTTTCAACGTCTTCGCGCAGTCAAGCGGCGGCAGTTATCAACTCACGAACTCAGTGATCGCGGGCGGGGGCGGAACCAGCCAGGGCACGAGCAATGGCCTGGCTCAGGACAGCACCATCGGCGAGCACGCCGCAGGCACCCTGCTTCGCAATCCTCCTTTTTCCCTAACGAGCGGCTACGGGGCCGCGAACCTGGGCCTGACACCGACCGCCGCGCCCGGATCAATCAGCGGCAGAATAACTACTTCTGACGGCTCACCACTCGACGGCGTCGTCGTGCAACTCAGCGGCGCGACATCACGAAGCGCAATCACTGACGCGAGCGGCAATTATCATTTCGATGATGTCGAGACCAATGGCTTCTACACCGTGACGCCTGCGCGCGCGAACTTCACGTTCACACCGGCAAATCGCAGTTTCAGTTTGCTCGGCTTGCACACGGAAGCCTCCTTTGCCGCGTCGGTGAACGGCGCTCACCTAAATCCGCTCGATACGGCTGGGTACTTTGTCAGGCAACATTATCTGGATTTTCTCACTCGTGAGCCGGATGGCCAGGGTTTCAATTTCTGGGTCAACAACATCGAATCGTGCGGCAACGATCAGAATTGTCGCGAGGGCCAACGCATCAACACTTCGGCGGCTTTCTTCCTCTCAATCGAGTTTCAGCAGACGGGTTATCTGATCTATCGAACTTACCTGGCCGCCTACGGCGACATGCCGAGCGCTCCGGTTCCGATCAGGTTCAGCGAGTTCCTGCCCGATACGCAGCAGATAGGACAGGGAGTCGTTGTTGGCCAGAGTGGTTGGGAGCAGGCTTTGGAAACGAACAAGCGGAACTTCATGACGAACTTTGTGCAGCGCTCGCGCTTTACGTTAATCTATCCGGCCTCGATGAGCGCGCAGCAGTTTGTCGATGCGCTTCATACGAACGCCGGACTAGTTCCGTCGTCCGCCCCAAACCGCCCAGTCGCAATTAGCGAGTTCAATTCAACCACACCTTCAGACCCGGCGGCCCGCGCTCGCGCCTTGCGCGACGTAGCTGAAGACCCAATGCTCACCCAGCAGGAATTCAATCGCGCCTTCGTGTTGATGGAGTACTTCGGCTACTTGCGCCGCAATCCAAACAATGCGCCCGATTCGGATTTTTCAGGTTACAACTTCTGGCTGGGGAAGTTGAATCAATTTGGCGGGAACTATCAAAGCGCCGAAATGGTGAAGGCGTTTATTGTCTCAACAGAATATCGGCAGCGGTTTGGACCGTGAGTTACTATTCTTTCAACTTCGCACAGCGGATATTGAAAAGATGAAGAGGTAGTCTTGGTTCCTGTCAGCTAAGCCCTCACCCAAACCCTCTCCAGAGGGGGAGGGCTACGGATAAATTCTTGCAACACCGCTGACGCGAAAATCGTTGACACTCGTTCTTTTCGCGTGTTAGCGTAGAGGGGCCGTCAAGCTCCAAGACGGCTTTCAGCATGCTGAGCCCGATACTCCTCAAACGCGTTAAGCATCTGACCTCGTCCTAATTATTTCCAGTCCTAGATTCGTAAACATGGCGTTCGACAAGGCAAAGACTCTGCGTGCGGCCGAGAAATATCTCGAAGTGGGTAAGATTCCGGCTGCAATCAAAGAATACTGCAAGATCGTCGAGAGTGAGCCTGAGGATTTCACCACGCTCAACATGCTGGGCGATCTGTATGCGCGTGTCGGCGATCAGACGGCGGCGATTTCCTGTTTCCGTCATATTGCTGAGCACTATCGCGAACAGGATTTCATCTTGAAGGCGATCGCGATGTACAAGAAGGTCGATCGTCTGCAGCCGCACGATACCGAAATTGCGACCAAACTCGCCGACTTGTATGCGAGTCAGGATTTGGTGGTTGAAGCGCGCGCGCATTATCTCTTCGTAGCAGAGGCGCACGGTAAAGCCGGCGCGACCCAGCAAGGTTTGGAAGTCCTGCGAAAAATAGCCGATCTCGATCCGCCCAACACTGAGATTCGAACCAAGCTCGCCGAAGGCTATCTGAGAGAGGGCATGAATGCGGACGCGGCGGTCTGCTTTACCGAAGCAGGTCAGCATCTGTTGGCGCGCGGCGCCTGCGATGAAGCGCTGGAAGTATTCGCAAAAGCCATTCACATTAATCCGGCCGATCACGGAACGCTGAAAGGTCTGCTCGCCGCGCACAGTGCGCGCGGCACTGCCGATGAAGCTGCCGAGATGATCGAACGAGCTGCCATAGATAGACCCGACGACATCGAGTTGTTATCGATGCTGGCGAGCGCCCACGTTGAGTCAGAAGATCCGGCTAAGGCCGAAGCAACGACCGCCGCGCTGGTCGTCAAGGAGTCGTCAAACTACCTCCGCTACGTCGATGTTGCCCGACTATATTTGAGGTGCGACCGCGTCGACGATGCGGTTCGCGTGGTCGGCTTTATCGCTGAGCAGATGCTTGCCGAACGCGAAGACAATCAATTGCTCGAACTGGTGAACGAGCTGCTCGCCTGCGACTCCGACAACGTTCAGGCTTTGCGTTTGCTTGTGCGCGCACATTGGTGGCAACGTGATACCGAGAAACTGAAAGCCGCACTGGAAAGACTGGCCGATGCCGCTGAGGCCGCGGGTCTCGAAAAGGATGAGCGATATGCCCTGACGCAATTGACGCGATTGGCTCCTGACCAGGCTCACCACGTTGAGCGCCTAAGAGAGCTTGGCGGCGCCGAAGAAGATGCCATGACCGAAGCGTTTCCTGAGGGGGCTCCGCCCGCATTTGATTCCTTCGCTGAGCCGATCGCGGATGCAGTTTCTGAGACGGAAGAGTTTATTGTCGGGTCGACGACGGCCTCTGTTCCCAACGGAGAATTTGAATTCGAATGGAATACGGGAACCGAAGTTCCGGAACAATGGAACCAGCCGGACGGTGAAATCTCAGTCGAGCAAGGTTTCGCTTTTGAAGCTGTCGTCGCCGAAGAACTGGCATCGAGCCCGGACGAGGTGGTTCTTTCCGGCTCCGACGAATCAGATGCAGATTCCGATACGCAGTCGCGTAACGCTTCCATCCGCGCCCAGGAACTCGAGAGCGTAGATTTCTACATTGCTCAGGGCTATGTTGACATCGCGCTGGACACGTTGGATTTGCTCGAGAAACAATTTGGCTCGCACCTCGATATCGATCTTCGCCGGCAGCAGCTTCAGAGCACAACGCCCCAACCTCAAGCTGGTGAGCTGGAATTTGCCTTTGAGGGCGACCCGTTCCTTCAGCCAGAAGAGCCAAACCCATCTCCCGCTGTGATCTCGATGCCCGAAGTCGAAGGCAGAAACCCGACCGTCAGGGAGGGTGTAGAGTCAACGCCAAACAGTCAGCAAACTTCGGTAGGCATCGATCCCGGACTGGCAGAGATCTTCGAGGAATATCGTGTCGCTGCCGAGGGCGAAGACGACGCAGCCGGCAATGGAGATTTTGAAACCCATTACAATCTGGGTCTGGCTTATCAGGAAATGGAATTGTTTGAAGAAGCCCTCGAGGAGTTTCAAGTCGCCGTGCGTCTAGTTGCGCCAGGCGACGGCACGTCGCGATACTTGCATTGCTGCAACCTTCTGGGACATTGTTTCATGCAGAAGGGCGTGCCAGGGTTGGCCATCAAATGGTTTGATAAAGGATTGACCCTTCCCGATGCGTCCGAAGATCAGCGTCAGGCTTTTCGATACGAGCTGGGCGCGGCGTACGAGCAGGCCGGTGATCTCAATCGGGCCATCGATCTCTTTACTGAAGTTTACGGAATCAACGTATCATATCGCGGTGTTAACGAACGGTTGCGAGAGTTGCAAGCCCGTCTCAGCGGAAATGGAAATGACGCCATCTCGCCTTGGGAGAAGGCCGGGGTGAGGGCGTAGCGAAAGCCAAAGTGAGAGACATTTTCTTGGCGGTCATCGCTTGAACTGACTTTCAATCCCCGTTCTTGTAGTATTAACAAAATTAGCGCGCGCCGGCCACAACCGATAGCGCGAGCAGATTTGTTTCCGAGGTGGTTCATGTCTTCGCGACTGTCGGTAATTTTCTATATTCTCGTGTGCATTGAACTTGGCTTGGCGTTGGCCGTGCTGCCCTGGATTCCTTACGGCTGGTTGGGGCTGAGTCTGAGTGATTGGAGCAGTAATTACTTTCTAGTGCTCGCTGCGCGCAAGACGGGACACTATGGGTTGCAGAGTTTCGTGGCCTCGGGTTGGGTGCGCGGCGCCGTCTCAGGAGTTGGGCTGCTAAATCTCGCGATGGGAATTTGGCAGTTGATCCATTTTCGCGAGACGGTGGCGGCGCTGGACTCAGAACATGCTTCTATGAAAAGCTCGCGCGGAAAGTCCGCTCCACGCGCAACCGTCAATGAGTCTCAACCTGTCAAAGCCGATCCTTTATCTGATTACCCCCGGCGCAACCGCTGAAACCACGACGCCCTCGAGCGAAGAGTTTCAGGAGATCCTGAATCAAGTCTCCGCTGCGGTCGCCGCCGGAATTCAACTCATTCAATTAAGAGAGAAGAATCTGGCCGCTCGCGTTCTCTTTGGACTTACGGAGCGGGTGATGGAGATCGTCCGCGGAACTTCGACGAAAGTGCTGATAAATGATCGTGCTGATATCGCTGCCGGAGCCGGAGCGGACGGCGTTCATCTTACTACGCGATCGCTCGAAGCAGAGGTTGTTAGGAAAACTTTCGGTCCGAACTTTCTAATCGGAGTCTCGACGCACTCACATTTCGAAGCACGCAGCGCGCGAGATGCCGGCGCCGATTTTGCAGTGTTCGGCCCTGTCTTTCCAACTCAATCAAAGTACTGGCAATTGGCGGAGTCTCAAACGACAATGCCGGTGAATGTTTGCGGGCTGGCGCGAGCGGTGTCGCAGCGATTACTTTATTCAGCGAGCCAGAGACTTTGAAGACAAACGCTGAAATTGTAAGAGAGCTTTTTACAGGAGTAGTGAGATAAAAAACAAATTCACGAGTAGAATTCCCTGGCATGAAAAAATGGAAAGGCCTCAAGAGCCAAAACTCGTTCCCATTACGCCTAGGATGTCACGCTTTGGGAAAGGGTTCATGCTGATTCCCACACCAAAATTGGTGGACTCTGTTATTCGCAAGGTTCCCAGAGGCAAACTCATTACCATTGGCACGATCCGGAAAAAACTCGCTGTCGAACACGGTGCTGATGTTACTTGTCCGCTGACTACCGGCATCTTCATTCGCATCGTTGCTGAAGCCGCTGAAGAAGCGCGTGCGAAGGGTGGGAAACGCATTACGCCTTACTGGCGGGTCGTTCGCGACAACGGCGCATTGAATCCGAAGTTTCCCGGTGGTGTAAGCCAGCAAACACGTTACTTACGCGCCGAAGGTGTGGCTATTGCTCGCGATAGCAAAAGGCCGATCGTCAAAGAATTTGAGGAACGGCAGTGCTTTCTTAAGTAAGCGGTGTCGCTTATGACTGATGATAGAGATGGCGAGCAACCGGCGGTCCTCACGATCGCGGGATTCGATCCCTCCGGCGGCGCCGGGATTATTGCTGACGTCAAAACCTTTCAAGCGTTTGGTTGCCGGCCGCTGGCCGCAGTTACCTCGCTGACCTTTCAAAACTCTCGAGGCGTTTTCGGAGCGATTCATCAGAGTGCCGAGTCGCTGCGGGCGCAGGTTCTACCGATCATAGAAGAGGTCCGCATCGCGGCGGTGAAGATCGGCATGTTGCCCACGAGCGAGATCGTTTTGGCAGTTGTGAGACTCGTGCGCGAGCAGAATCTGCCGGCCCCGGTCGTCGATCCAGTTCTACGATCGTCTTCGGGTGATGGGTTAATGGCCGAAGCTGCCATCGAAATAATGTTGAGTGAATTGACTTCACTCTCTCGCGTGATTACCCCAAATATTCCTGAAGCGGAGACGTTGACCGGACTGAAGATTACAAACGAAGATGAAATGTGCGAAGCGGCGGGGAAGCTGCGAGAAATGGGAGCGCGTGCGGTGCTGGTCAAGGGAGGACATCTCATCGAGAGGTCGGACGATCTTGTCCCCGACACAAAACGTCAGGCGATCGATGTCCTGGATGATCGGGGTCAAATCACCGTTTTTCGGGGAGAGTGGATCGACTCGCCGCCTGTTCGCGGCACAGGATGTATGTTGTCATCAGCGATAGCGGCGTGCTTAGCCCAACGAATGCCCCTGGGAGAATCAGTTCGCGCGGCAAAACAATTTGTCGCAGACGCGATTCGTTACGCTCCAAAATTAGGACCAGATCCAGTTACGCTGGAACTCACGGAGATGACCAAGCTCGAGGACTAGTCCGAATCCTCCCGCGCTTACTCACTAATCGAAACCTTTTCCATCTTCACTTCCGAGGCTGGCCGATCGCTGCGGTCAGTTTCAGTCGTGGCGATCGCGTTGACCACGTCTTGTCCCTCGCTAACCCGGCCAAAGATCGTGTAGCTCGGCGGTAAAGGATAGTCGACATGCATAATGAAGAATTGCGAGCCATTCGTATTGGGCCCGGCGTTGGCCATCGCGACGGTGCCGGCTTTATAGCCGCTACGATAGACTTCTGATGACGAATTAATTTCATCCGCGAATCGCCCACCCCAGGCAGATTCTCCGCCTCGGCCGGTGCCGGTGGGATCGCCGCCCTGAATCATGAAACCCTTTATCACGCGATGGAAGATTACGCCGTCGTAGTAACCCTTCTCGGCTAATAAGCGAAAATTCTCAGTAGTCTTTGGGGCGTCTTGCTCGAGCAACTCGAACTTGATCGTGCCTTTGTTGGTTTGAATAACCGCAGTCCTGTTTGCCATTCAGTCCTCATCTCCCTGTTTCTTTATAACTGCTTGATATCAAGTACCAGCTTAACCGCAAAACTCATAAAAGTGCACGTAGCGAATCTGTTTGAATATTTTTTCGCTCCGTCATGAAATGTTTCGCCATTTGTTCCCATTCACCTTTCGAGAAGTGAAGTGGTCTTCCCGACGTAAAGACATCCATCAGAGTGGAGGATAACCATGACGAAAAAGATTCTGGCAGTAACGCTTCTATCAATGGCTTTCACGGCCTGCGAGTCCAGCGGCCCCGAAAACTCAAACGCGAACAGTAACACAAGACCTATGAACCAGGCTGTCTCGACGCCTGCGCCGGCTTCGCCGACACCTGAGCCGAGCCCATCGGCGGCAGCGCAGCTTAAAGCAGGCGAAGCGGTGAAGGTGACGATGAATGGATCGCTTGCCGAAGCCACCGTCGTCAGCGTGGACGAAAAGGCAGGGAAAGTTGTCGTCAAGCTTAAGACCGACGGGAAAGAAAAGACCGTGCCGATCGGCGAGGTTAGAAAGCCGTAACTGACTGAGCGATGGAGATGAGGGCAACGCCACCACGTCGCCCTCATCAAAGAGTCCGACAAACTTCAGTTTGTCGTGTGATTGCTTTGGAGTAGTGTTGTTTACGGCCGCGACAAACTGAAGTTTGTCGAACATTTATGACGCCTGCTAGAAAGCTTCAAGTCCTTTGTCAGGAAGATTTCGATCGGCTACTACTCTGGCTCGATCCTGATCCGGAACGCGCTGGAGTGATTTATGAAAAAATTCGCTGGCGGCTGATCGCTATTCTCGCGTCACGCGGTTGTCCGCTGGCCGAAGAATTAGCGGACGAGACAATCGATCGTGTGGCGCGCCGCGTCGCCGACATTCAAGCGAGATATGTAGGCGACCGGGCGATCTACTTCTTGGGCGTAATGAATAATGTGCACCATGAATATCTGAAGCAGCCGCTGCCGCGCTTAATAGAAGGTGGCGACAATAGTGACGAGCTCGAAAGAACGCACCTCTGCCTCGATAACTGTTTGGAGAAACTCCCTCCACATTCACGACAAATCATCGAGCGATATTACGCGGAGACCAAGCGAGCAAAGATTGATTTGCGTAAGCGCATCGCTCGGGAGTTCGGCGTAAGTCTGAATACTCTGCGCCTGCGGGCGTTGCGCATCAGGGCAAAACTGCAAGCGTGCATCAAGCAGTGTATGGAAGTGGCAGAAGCATCTCCTTTTGGAAGAGGCTTAGGGAAAGGGATTTAGCCGAAGGGGAGGTAACATTGAACTCACCGCATTCTCATAAGCAAGCTTCGCCGGCATTCTCTGACGACCTAATCCGTCGCTTCTTGCTCGGTCGATTAAATTCCACTGAGCAATCAAGTCTTGAAGAGCCGTTGTTCATCGACGAGGAACTGGAATCACGTGTGCGCCTGGCGGAATTAGATTTGACCGACGACTACGCCTTCGCGCGTCTAACTGCGACGGACCGTGAACGATTCGAGCGGAAGTTTCTGGTCAGCGTCGATCGTAGACAGGCGTTGAAGGTATCGAGAGCGCTGTACGATCGCTTCGGGCCCGTGTCGCTGACCGGATGGCGGGCGGCGATTGGGGGAAAAGTCGGTCTTGTCTTCGATCTCAATCGACCAGTCTGGCGTTACGCTTT
>QHXE01000464.1 GCA_003222835.1 Acidobacteriota bacterium
CTGGTTCAGTTTATTCAACCAGAAGTTGTAGCCGCTCATGCTGCCGTCGGGCGCATCGTCGGGATTGCGGCGCAGATAGCCGAAGTATTGCATCTGCACAAAGGCGCGGTTGAACTCGCGGTCGATGAATCCCTGGTCCTCGACGATCTGACGCAGGGCCTGACCGCGTGTCAGGGTGCCATTGTCGAGCCCGGCAATGAGTGCGCTGCGCTGTGCAGCCGTTAGAGTGAAGCCGGTGTGGGCCAGCAGCGCGTCGATGAACTGTGCGTTCGTCAGACCGCCGAAGACGGTTACAAAGGATGGGTGCTGCACCCAGTCGTCTATGAAAGCCTGCTTGTTGGCTTCGAGTTGCTGCTCCCAGCCTGACTGGCCAACTATCACGCCTTCGCCGATGTCTTTTGTGTCGGCCAGAAATTCCTCGAGACGCGGCATGCGCCCGAAGCTAGCGACGAAGAGTCGATCGACGAGAAAGCCTGTATTCTGGAACTCAGTAGACAGGAAGAACGCAGCGCTTACGTTGACGCGTTTTAGTTCGATGCACTGCGCATCGCTTCCGCATTTCGTGATCTCATTGGTCCAGAACTGTAGACCAGAATCATCCGGTTCGCGATTCAGAAAATCATCGAAGTGCGTGGTAACAAAGTCATGCGCGTCGTCAACATCGCCCTCGACCACAATGGCGTTAGCGTCGAGCGTGCCATCAGCGCGCAAGGTCCCGACGACCTTCACACGCGAGCCGACCGGAACAGGTTTTCCCGTAGGCGCGAAGTGCGTGGTCGAGGTGGTGTGAACTGTCAGCCCACTAATTCGATAGTCGCCTACGAGTCCGGAGGCAGGCGTGCTCTCAACCGTGCCGAACAACTCGAAGAAGTTGACGAGATGACCGAGGTTGTCGCTTCGCTTAACTTGGATTGAACGCGCGTCGATCGAACCATCCGAACGCAAGGTACCGACTACGCGAACGAACGAGCCAACCGCGAGCGGGCGGTGGCCAGTTTGGATTTGAGTGCTGGAACTAACGTGAATTGTGCGTCCACTCACGACCCAGTCGCCGACAAAGTTCGTGGTCGCGGGCAGCGTCTCGACCGTTCCGAAGAGCGCGAAGAAGGGCGTGAGAACGCCATTGCCCCGGGCGTGTTCGACTTCGACCGACAAAGCGTCAATCGTATTGTCTGTGCGTAGATTGCCTACGACTTCGACGAAGGTTCCGACGGCAATAGCCCCGATATTTGGTCTGATTATGGTTGAGCTGGTGACATGAACAATTCGGCCGCTTACGGCCCAATCGCCGATGAGCCCGGGCGTGTTCGGCAATTGTTCGATTGTGCCATGCAATTCGAATGTGGGCACGGGTCGTTCAGCCCCGGCGCTTCGTTCAACTTCGATGTTCGCGGCGTCAACCGAACCGTCAGTGCGAAGCATGCCTCTCACTTCGACGAATGCGCCGACGGCGACCAGTCCTTCTTCCTGATCGATGCGCATTGCGCTTGTGACGTGGATTGTGCGACCGTCAACGACCCAGTCGCCGATAAAGCCGGTAGTGTTCGGCAGGCTGTTGATGATGCCGTGAAACTCAAACTCTCCTGCTTCAACGGGTTCGATCTTCACCGCGTCGATTGAACCATCCGTGCGTACCGTACCCTTGACCTCGACGTTTGTGCCAATCGTGATTGGTCCTTCGTCTCTTTCAATTTGTGTGAGCGATGTGACGTGGACGATACGACCTCCGATCATCCAGTCGCCAATCAAATTAGAGGTGCCAGGAAGAGTTTGAACCGGACCGGTGAACTCGAAGAACGTCGTGTGCTCCACCTTCTCGGTCTGCACCTTAGTTGCGTCAATCGTTCCGTCGGGACGAAGAGTTCCAATGACCTTTACAGGGACGCCGATTCCGAGCGGCGCTTCGACTTGTTGAATGAACGTTGACGAACTGACGTGGATCGTACGCCCGCTTACGATCCAGTCGCCGATGAAACCCGCAGTCGAAGGCAGGTGCTCGACCCTTCCTCGAAACTGAAATTCCGAGGTGCTCTCCGTATTTGACTTGACTTCGATGTCAGTCGCGTTGACCGTGCCGTTTTGCTGTAAGACACCCTCGACCTCGACAGTCTTGCCGACGGCGGGGCTGCCGTCTTCCTGTTCGATACGTGTGCTTGAAGTGACATGGACCGTGCGGCCCCCGACCACCCAGTCGCCGATGAATCCTGCGGTGTTGGGCAGACTTGAAATGACGCCCGTGAACTCGAACTCGTCCTCGTCGTTGGCCCGGACCGGCCATGAGGCCAACGCGCTGAATAAGAAGACCACACTCAGAGTCCACACGAGCCGTTTAATATTCGGACTCGACATAATTCCTTCCTCCCTTGTTCGAATCTTGCTTACCAAAGTGATTGTGCTTGCGAATAATACAGCCGGGAAAGTTCGTCGTGTCTAGAGCAAGAGGCGGGCCAATATCGTCGCGAAGAAAGCGAAAGGATCTTCGCGAATAAAGACAACGCGAATCAGAGTCTGTTAGCAATCGTGAAGCGAGAATCGACGCCCTTCAATCGACCAGGGCCAATGTCAGATAAACCATTTTCGGACAGCAAACGATTAACGAGTATTGCTCTCGTACGCGAAAGTCTTACGCGCAGGCGCGAAGGTCTTACGCGGTGATTGTTGAAATAAAACCGCAACGCCGCCGCAACTCAAGTCAATTCCTTATCGCTTGGGCCAAGTTAGATTGGGAGTTGATTTGCTTGTTCGTCGGCTCGTTCGTTTACACTCAAGAATTCGAGCCGTGATGTTGGCTGAGAATCATTGAAGACCGACAACACTGTGCCGTCACTCAGACAAAATTGGAGTGAGGTCAGCGTACTTCTGTTGACATGTGGGACAGACTTTCATATGGGCCGTTCCAAGTCCTGAAGACTTGGGGAATCCTATCAAACTCGGTGGCGAGAATCTTCAAGTTTTCTGCGAGTGATTCAGCGCTGATACAATGCGCCTCATGGAGTGACTTGGACTTTTGACGCCTCTCTGTGCAACTCTGTGCGAACTCGGTGTCTCTGTGGTTGTCGGTTCCTAACAGTATTTCACCACAGAGACACCGAGCTAGCACAGAGAACCACAGAGAGTTAGTCAATTCTAAAGGGTAAATGTTATGAACCATGATCTGCCGCTACCTGAACTTGGTCTGACATCGGAAGAGGCCCAGACCCAATTCAACGAATTACAGCGAAAGCTTGTGCCGCTGTGGAAGTCGATCCAGGCGTTCAATCAGGACGAGCAGACAATCGTTGTGGTCCCATCGATGACGATCGATTTCGAAGGCTCGAGTTCTGAATTACAGGCCTACGAAGAGCGCTTCCTTTTTCTGTTGCTGTTGTTGCGCCAGCCGCGCGCTCGTCTGGTCTATGTAACGTCGCAGATGATTCAGCCGAACATTATCGATTACTACCTCGATCTCTTGCCGGGCGTGATTTCCAGTCATGCGCGCAAGCGTCTGTTTCTGGTTTCGCCGCTTGATTCGTCTACTCGGCCATTGACTCTCAAGTTATTAGAACGTCCGCGCCTAATTGAGCACATCCGATCACTGATTCTTGATTTTGAACGCGCCCACCTGGTGCCCTACAACACCACCACGCTGGAGCGCGATCTTGCTATTAGGCTCGGCATCCCGATGTACGGCGCCGACGCGAAGTTCTTTCCGCTCGGCACCAAGAGTGGCAGCCGGCGCATCTTCGTTGAAGAAGGTGTGCCGCATCCACTCGGTGTCGAGAACCTTTCGAGTATCGACGAAGTAGCACGGGCGATTGCGGAGATGCGCGCGCAGAAACCGGGCCTGCGGCAAGTGTTGGTGAAATTGAATGAAGGCGTTTCGGGTGAAGGCAATGCGCTGGTGGATCTGCAAGGACTTCCGGCGCCGGGAGATTCCTCAGAGCGCAGTTTGATTGGCCTCCGGCTTCAGTCCATGAAATTTGAGTTGCCAGGTATTACCTACGAATCCTATGTCAAGAAACTTGAAGAGCGGGGCGGCATCGTCGAGGAACGGATCGTTGGCGAAGAGTTTCGCAGTCCGAGCACACAACTCCGCGTGACGCCACTCGGCGAAGTTGAGCGTCTCTCGACGCACGATCAGGTGTTGGGCGGCCCAAGCGGACAGAGCTATCTCGGTTGCCGCTTTCCCGCCGACGTGTCTTACGCTCCATCAATCATGCGCGAGGCGGCGAAGGTGGGCGCACGGCTTGCTCGCGAAGGGGTCGTGGGCCGATTCGCAATTGACTTTGTCGTCGTGCGCGATAGCGCCGGAAATTGGGACCCTTACGCGATCGAGATAAATCTGCGCAAAGGCGGCACTACTCATCCCTTCTTGACCCTGCAATTTCTTACCGACGGCGCCTACGACCCTGACAAGGGCGTCTTCACCACGGCTCTCGGTCAGCAGAAATGTTTTGTCGCCAGCGACCATCAGGAGTCGCCCCTGTACCGGGCCTTCACACCCGACGATCTGTTCGACATCGCCGCGCGTCACGGTATTCACTTCGATCAGACTCGACAGACGGGAGTGGTTTTTCACATGATGAGCGCACTCGGCGAACTGGGTCGGATGGGACTGACGGCCGTCGGCGCCACTGCGAAGGAAGCGGATGCGTTGTATGCAAAAGCGGTCAGCGTGCTTGAACAGGAAGCGCGCTTGGCACTGAATCGAGAAGCTCTGCCGGCGGCGTAAGTAGACTCATTAGAGGACCGTCGCGCGAATTGAATTTATGAAACGCTGGAGTTCCCTAGCCCTTCTGATAATTCTTACCTGCCTTTCTTCGCAAGTCGCGTTGGCCCAGCGGGTTGTAAGAGTCTCCGATCCCGACGCAATCAATCCCGCTGAAGTTACTATCGCGATCAATCCC
>QHXE01000465.1 GCA_003222835.1 Acidobacteriota bacterium
AGGTTCTGGCCCGACATCGCCACCGACCAGGAAATGAGCAAGCGTTGAAAAAAACTTTAATGGCCAGGAACGCGCTGCGACAGTTGCGGCACCGTTTCAACCGTCCCTTCATGGTGATGTTTGAAACGACGCTGCATTGCAATATGAAGTGTGGCTACTGCGCCATCTGGCAGAATCAACAGCCCGAGGATCGCGCCGTGCGCGATCGGGTCTTCGCGAGGATGGACGAGGCGGCCGATTTCGGCGTCTTCGCCTGGAGCTTTTCCGGTGGCGAGCCCCTGATGAATCCGCACATGCCCGACTACATCGAGTATGTAGCGCGCAAAGGTTTCTATACCTCAATGCCGACCAACGGCTTGGCCCTTAAGAAATATGCCGAGGCCTGCGTTAAGCTGGACCAGTTGGAAGTATCGATTGACACGCTCGACCGCGAGAAGTTTGCGCACCGCCGCGGCATTGATGGGCTGCCGACTATCCTCGATGCCCTCGACTACATCAAAGGCAATTTGCAACACAATACGATCCAAATCAATGCCGCCGTCGATCTCAATAATCTGGAAGATCTGCCCGCGCTGGCAGATTACTGCGAAGAGCGCGGCTTTCTCTTGCACACCGAAGCGGTCCACAACGTCGTGCGTACAACCTGGAAGACTGAAGACGTTGAAATGAGAGCAGAGGAGCTCGACCGCGTGGCGGCGTTTGTGTCGGAGCTGAAGAAGCGGCACAAGTGCGTCCGTTTTTATCGAGACTATTTCCAGTTCTATCGCAATGACGGATTCACGAAGAAGTTTCCCTGCCGTTCGGCATCGCATCTCGTCAATATGCGGCCCGATGGCTCGATTCAATTTCCCTGTGCGTTTGTCTCACTTCATCGCGGCGCGCCCGAGATGAGTCTGCGGGAAATTTATGATTCGCCCGAAGTGAGAAAGATTATTCAGCAGTCGCCAAAGATGTGGGACTTCTGCAAAGGCTGCAAGATTGGCTGCCCCTATGAAGTTTCGTCTTATCGTAACAGCCCGTTCACGGCGATCCGCGGGGGGCTCGACTTTCTTCAATTGAGTTAACGAAGGGCCGCGTTTGACTGCCACTATCGAAAGCTTTTCGCGCATTGCACTAGAGCGCCGAACCGCCACGCCACGGCGCGAGATTGCCGTGCAGGTGAGCAATCTTGTCAAAGTCTATCGCAACGGCACCGAGGCCAACCGAGGTATTAGTCTCGAAGTGCGGCGTGGTGAAGTGGTGGCCATCGTCGGTCCGAATGGCGCCGGCAAGACGACCTTCTTGCGGCAACTCACTACCGAGCTTCGTCCAACCGCAGGCTCGGTCAGAGTTTTTGGCGTGGATGCCGTGGCAGAGCCGGAGCGGGCCAAACGAGCGATGGGTATAACGCCGCAGGAAGCCGGGTTGTTCGATAGGCTTACTGTTCGCGAGCACTTCGAATTGTTCGCGCGCCTCAAGCATCTGTCGGCACTCGCGGCGCGAGAAGCGGCCCAGGCAGTGATTGCCCAACTCGGCCTGATAGCTGAAACAAACAAGAGTATCGGCGCGCTGTCCGGTGGGCAGCGACGACGTATCCTGATCGGTTTGGCGCTCCTGGGTAGTCCGCCCCTGCTGGTCTTGGATGAGCCGACAACGGGCCTTGATCCGTCGTCGCGCCGCGCCGTGTGGGGCGTGATTCGCGGAGCCGTCGCCGACGGCACAACCGTCATTCTCTCGACGCATTACATGGAAGAGGCGGAACACTTGAGTGACCGCATCGGCGTCATCGCGTCCGGGCGCCTGATTGCCTTCGGGACGTTGGACGAACTGCTGGCCAGAGTGGACCGCAGTTACCGTCTCAGCTATCGCGATCCGATCGATCCGCTAAGCGACTTGAGAATTCGTTATTGTGCGAGCTTCGCGGAGGCGCAGCAGCACATTACGCGCGAACTACTTTCCGAATACTCGATCGCGCGGGCTTCGCTTGAAGATGTTTATTTCAGGCTCACGGGCGAACCCTTCGATAAAGACGAGGTGATTGGATGATACGCGCTACGGACATCGTCTGCGTATTTCGTATTCAATTCGCCGGCACGCGCCGCGAAGTTGGCCCGTTTCTACTGGCCGCGTTCGTCTTTCCGGCGGCGATGTACCTCTTCGCCAATGCCATCGCGGGCGCGGAAGTCGCGCCGGAACAGAGCCGCCTGCGTTTTCTTGCCGGTTCGATCGTTTTTTCTCTTTCACTGACTTCGATCAGTTGGCTCGGCTATCTCTTGCTGGAAAATCGTTTCACCGGGCGGCTCAAGCTTTTCGCTACGCTGCCGCTGGCGCCTTCCTCTTACGTTTTCGGCGTGCTGCTCTTTGCAATCGCGCAGGCCGCGGTGAGCACGACGACTCTATTGGTGGTCGGTCGTGCGCTCGGGGTTCAGATGAGCCCAAATTTCCCGCTGCTGATTGTCGTAATTCTACTGACGATCTTGTGTCTGTGCGGACTCGGCGTAGTGGTCGCAGCCCGCGCCCGGAGTTTTAGCCAGGGGTCCCTCTTAACCGATACGCTCGGCGCAGGCCTTATCTTTCTGGCGCCAGTTTTCTACGCGCCAGAGATGATGCCGAGGGCTCTACGCGTCTTTGCGCAACTACTGCCGACAACGTTTGCTGCCCGGGCGGTGCAGACGACGCTCGCCGGCGGCCATGGGATAGGAAATGACCTATTGGTGCTCAGCTTAATCGCGGTTGCCACACTCGCGCTTGGCTTTCGATTAATGAAGTGGCGGGAGGACTGAATAAAAACCACTGACAAGAAGGGCGGCGAGGTTTAGTAAAGATTTCCTGGCATGAAGGTACTTGTTCTCACACTGTCGTTCGGCTCGGGCCATGTTCGCGCTGCGGAAGCTGTCGCGGATGAATTGGGCCGTCAAGCGTCTGACTCGAAAGTCATGGTGGTTGATGCGCTGGCTGAGTGCCGGTGGTTGTTTAGGACGTGTTACGTATGGCCCTACTGGCTGATGTTGCGTTACGCGCCTGGGCTGTGGGACCGCTTCTCGACTGCACGCGTCAATCAGAAGCACGAAGGGACTGCACCGGTCTGGGCCTTTCGCGCGGGCTGTCCGAAAGTGTTCTCAATCATCGAGAGTTTCGATCCCGATCTCATTGTGGCAGCCGAGGTGGCGGCGTGCGAAATGGCCGCCATCGCTCGCCGTCTGGGACTCACCCGAGCGCCAATAATGAGCGTGATCACGGATTACGAAGCCGAACCGATTTGGGCCCAGCCTGAGGTTGACGCGTTCGCTGTTCCCGACGAGAGCGTGCGCGCTGAATTGATCTCCTGGGGAGCATCGCCGAATCGCATTTCTATTTGCGGAATTCCAATCAATTCCGCATTCGATGCTGTGCACAATCCGAAAGCGGTGCGACTGCGTTATGGAATTACCGACAACGCTCCCTTGGTGCTGTTAATGGGCGGGGGCATGGGGCCGACTCGAATGGATCAGGTGGTCGAACAACTGGGCGAGAGCAACACACCGATGCATATCCTGGCTATTGCTGGCAGGGACAAACGCGTGCTGCGCAAACTTGAACGAGCGAAGGTTAAGGCTCCGGTGTCGCTGCAAGTCCTGGCTTGGACTGATGAAGTGGCTGGTCTGATGCAGACAGCTACTCTTCTGGTGACGAAACCTGGCGGATTAACAATATCAGAAGCCGCGCTGTGTTCGTTACCGGTAGTGTTTTTCGATCCGATTCCGGGCGCGGAGTTCGTCAACGCCAGGCGGATGGTCGATGCCGGCGCAGCCGTGATTGCGCAGGGTCCGGTCGAAACGGCACGTGTGATTGTCTCGTTATTGCAAGACAACGTATCGACTGAGGCGATGACTTTGCGATCGAACAAGATGGCGCGCCCAACTGCGCGGAGAGATATTGCGCGCCTGGCGCTTAGTCTTTTGGCGCCGGTCAAAGAAGAGCCGCGTCGGATGACTGCTTGAAGACTTTCGCCACGGCCAACGACGAACGATGCGATTCGGACTTCCTATCATGGCGACGAGCTCGCTGGCGATGGCCTTAGCGAGCTTGTATTACGCGACGTACTCTGTGCGCTCGCAGTGGTTGGGCAGGACGTACTGGCACGGCCGGAGAGATAGCAACGCGGTCGCTTTGACATTCGACGATGGGCCGTCGTCTGACACCGAGAGGATCCTCGACGTACTGGCAGAGCACCATCTCAGCGCCGCGTTCTTTATGGTCGGGCGCCAGGTGGAGAGCTTTCCGGGGATCGCACGGCGAGTATTTGCTGAAGGACATGAAGTGGGTAACCATTCGTATTCACATCCTCTCTGCCTTTTTCAACGGGCTTCCAAGACGCTTGATCAGGTGAAGCGCGCCCAGGATGTAATCGCAGAGACGATCGGAGTGAAACCAAACCTGGCGCGCCCACCCTACGGTGTGCGCACGCCGGCTTATTTCGGAGCGACGCGAGCCCTCGATCTTCATACTGTGCAGTGGGACGTTGCCGGATTCGATTGGAAGGCTCACAGCCCGAGTCAAATCGCTGACAGTGTTCTGCGCAAGGTGCGGGCCGGCTCAATCATCCTGCTTCACGATGGCGATAGTGCCGGAAAGCAGAACCGTAAGAATACGGTTCAGGCATTGCCCCTAATAATCAAAGGACTGAGGGAACGCGATCTTCAGATCGCTCCGCTCTCTCGGCTACTTCCAGAGGAGATCTACGACCCGACCGAAGGAAAGCGCCTTAATGACTGATCCGCAAACGCCGATTCTCTTTCTTGATTTTGATGGCACAATCTCGCGACGTGACGCGGTTGACGCCATCCTCGAAACCTATGCCGATCCGAAGTGGCTCACCTTCGAATCGGAATGGCAGGTCGCGAAAGCAGATCGACGCATTGCTTGATGACATAGGCATCGATGAATTCCTGGTGCCTTTACTTGAGATGTGCGCGATGCAGCATATCCCCGTGCACATCATCAGCGATGGTTTCGACTATTGCATTCGTCGCATTCTGTCCGGAGCCGGCAAGAGAGTTGCCGCTCTACTGCGGGGCGGGCGGGTTTGCGCGGGCCACCTTGAAAGTCGAGGTCATCTCTGGCGCACGGAGTTTTCTTTCTTCCATCAAACCTGCGGGCATGGATGCGCGACATGCAAACCCGCGGTGATGCGGCTCCTCAATAAGAGTAACGCGCCGGCTATTTTCGTCGGCGACGGGTTATCAGATCGCTACGCGGTCGAGAGCGCCGATCTCGTCTTCGCAAAAGATGGCCTCGCCGCATATTGCACCGAACAATCAATCGAGCACATTCCATATCAGAATCTCGGAGAGGTGGCTGCCCGCATCGATCGTTGGCTGGCAGGACGAGTGTTCTTGAGAGAAGAAACGCTGGACAGAGTAAGCGCCTGAGGGGATCTTCAGAAAAGAAAACATCATAATTATGAGTACAGCCATTAACGACCTTGAGCTAATCGCACCCCTGGCCGACGAGCAGGAACTGCTTGCCCTCGAGCGTAAATACTGCTCGTGGGGAGACACAGTTCACTATCTCGATCCGCCCAAATTCTTCGAGCGGGCCGAGGGCCACTATCTTTACGATCGCGAGGGCACTCCGTATCTGGACTTGCAGATGTGGTATTCGGCGGCGAGTTTCGGCTACGGTAATCAACGGCTGAATCAAGCGCTGAAAGATCAGATAGACAAGCTACCGCAGCTTGCGTGTCAATATCTGCACTCAGAAAAAGTCGAGTTGGCTGCCGCAATCGGCCGACTGAACGAGTCAAAGTTCGGCCTGGAAGGACGGGTGCATTTCAATGTAGGGGGCGCGCAGGCAATCGAGGACTCACTCAAGATCGTGCGCAACTCGACCGGCAAGAATCTGGTCTTCGCGTTCATGGGGGGTTACCACGGACGCACGTTGGGCGCTTCAGCGATCACTTCGAGTTATCGCTACCGTCGTCGTTTTGGGCACTTCGCGGATCGCGCTCACTTCGTCCCCTTTCCTTATTGCTTCCGCTGCCCATACGGGAAGAAGGTGGAAGATTGCGGCCTCTATTGTGTCGATCAGTTCGCGAAGAATTTCGACACCGAATACAACTCATTCTGGGATCCGAAAGCGGGTGAAGCAGAGTTCGCGGCTTTTTACGCCGAGCCGATTCAAGCAACGGGCGGTTATGTAATTCCACCGCGCGAATACTTTCCCGCGCTCAAAAAGATTCTTAATGAACGAAACATTCTGCTGGTCGACGACGAGATTCAGATGGGCTTTTATCGGGCTGGAAAGTTTTGGGCCATGGAGAACTTTGACGTCGACCCGGACATCATCGTCTTTGGTAAAGCATTGACGAACGGTTTGAATCCGCTCTCTGGCCTCTGGGCGCGCGAAGAGTTGATCTCACCGGAAGTATTTCCGCCAGGTTCGACCCATTCGACCTTCTCTTCAAATCCTTTGGGCACGGCCGTCGGTATGGAAGCCGTGCGGATGATGGAAGAAGAAAACTACGAAGAGATTACTCAACGCAAGGGTGCTTATTTTCTCGCGCAGATCAGAGATCTCCACCGACGCTATCCGAAAGTAATCGGAGACACCCCGACCGCGAGTTGACTGACAAAATCTTTGCCGAGGGCATGAAAGGCAACCTCGACGCTCGCGGGCGCCGGACCGGCCTGGTCCTGGATATAGGCGGCTACTACAAGAACGTCTTTACCCTCGCTCCGTGCTTCGACATGACGGAAGAAGAGATTGACATTGCCGTTGAACTGTTTGAGCAACTCATTCGTCGGTGCGCTCCGGAACGAATCTGACGGGATCAGTTCATGCTGACAAACATTATCGAGCAGATCGAGCGCATGGTGCTGCACATGGAACCGCACCGCTCTGTGCGTTTCTTAAATTTGTCGCCGCCGTGGGCGATCGAAGCGATGCAGCGCGCGCGTTTTCGGCGGACCTTGCGCCTCGCCGCGAAGCGTTCTTCGTTTTATCGGGAGCAGTTTCGCCGGCGCGGCATTGAGGTGCGCCGCATCGAACATCCATCTGAACTGGGGGACTTCTACACGACCGGCGAAGACCTGCGCGCGCATGGCGCTGAGGCTTTTCTCACCGGCCACGCGGATACTGCCTTTGAAACAACTGGAACGACGTCCCCAATTCCCAAGCGAGTCTTCTTTTCACAACGCGAGCTCACCGAGATGGGAAGAACCTCTGCGATTGGTCTCTATCATTTGGGGATTCGCGCCGAAGATCGGGTGTTGAGCGCTTACGATTGTTCCTTCTGGGTTTCGCCGGCGGTCCTGCGTATGGGGCTGCAATATCTGAACTGCTTTCACGTCGAAGCGGGCAAGATTGCGCCGCGGAACCTTCGTGGCTCGTGCGTCTGTCGGAGCTGGCGCGCGAACAGAGCACTTGGCCGATGAAACTTCTCTTCGGGGGCGGGGAAAATATCACCGAAGAAGCGCGGCGGGTTGTCGAAAGCGCGTGGGGCGCGCCGCTTTATCTCAGCTATGGCCAGACTGAATCGTTCGGCACGCTCGGCGCAGAGTGTCAGCGCCAGGACGGTTATCACCGCAACGATCTCTTCTTTTTCTTCGAGACGCCCGAGACGGATGCGGAAGGGTACGGCGAGCTTGTCTATACGACACTCGTGCGAGATGTCATGCCACTGATTCGTTATCGGTCAACCGACTTAACTCGACTAGTAGACGAGCCGTGCGCGTGCGGTTTGTTTGCTAAGCGGATCGCGAAGGTACGATCGCGCATTGATGAAATGGTGGTGTGCGGTATGGGTAACGTAGGCCCCTGGGTATTCGAGGAAGTCCTGCGCAATGTGAATGGCCCCGATGCGGACTGGCAGGCGGTGATCAAGCACGACGGCAGTATGGACGTTGTCGAGTTATGCGTTGAGCTGGCGCACTCTAATCATCAACCGGAGGTAGAACGTGCCGTGCTCGACAATCTGCGTGCGGGATTTGCGGACTTTTGGAAGAATTATGAAATGAAGCTCTATGACTTTCGGGTGGTCCCATGTGAGCCCGGCAGTTTACGGAACGGCAGGAAATTGAAGCGTGTCTTGGACCAGAGGGAAATGGCCTTGCCGCGCGTCGATTGAAACTCGGGCATGAAGAATAGCAGTGGGTCGTGGTTGTTCGCGATTTAGTTTCAAGAGCGTGCTATGTTTAGCCGGCCATTTTATATTTCATTTTGGATCGGAAAGTTTCTTATCCCCTTCTTAATCTCATCGATTGTGGTGTTCGCAGTTTCAGGAAGGAAGCAGTTATCAAAACCCAGGGCGTATCCGATTAGGCTAGGCGCAGCTCTGGTGATTGCAATCGCCATGGGAGCTTATTTAGATTCTCCCTGGCTGGGAAACATTATGGTCTCAGCGGCAACCGGTTTACTATTCCGTTATTGGTAGACCAAATCGCGGCGGTTTGGATTAATCATGAACGCACTACTCATCTATCCGGAATTTCCCGACACCTTCTGGAGTTTTCGTCACGCGCTTAAGTTTATCGGCAAAAAATCCGCTTTCCCGCCGCTCGGACTGCTCACGATCTCGTCGATGCTGCCTAAAGCGTGGAACCGGCGACTGGTGGATATGAACGTTCGTCCGCTCACTACCGCTGATCTAAAGTGGGCGGAAGTCGTCTTTGCCAGCGCGATGTACGTTCAGAAGGAGTCTCTCAAAGAAGTTATCCGCTTCTGTAAGGCTGAAGGGAAAACAGTTGTCATGGGTGGCCCCTATGCTTCGATGGGCCTCAACGATGCAATCGAGGCTGATCACGTCTTCGTCGGCGAAGTCGAGACGACGTTTCCCGGGTTCTTAGATGATTTTGAGCGTGGCGAGGCGAAGGCGGTTTACCGGGCTCCAGAGCGACCGGCCCTTGCTTTAACGCCGATTCCGGATTTCGCGCTGGCCGAACTCAGCCAGTACAGCGACATGTCGGTGCAGTACTCCCGCGGATGTCCATTCAATTGTGAGTTCTGCGACATCATAGAGATTTACGGCCGGGTGCCACGCACGAAGAGCAATCAGCAAATTCTCGCCGAACTGGATACGCTGCTGCGGATTGGCTGGCGTGGCGAGGTCTTCATCGTAGATGACAATTTTATCGGAAACAAGAAAAACGTTCGACTGCTAATGCCGGTGCTGGCCGAATGGTCGGCACGCAACAAGTATCCATTCTCGTTTACCACGGAAGCCAGCGTGAACCTCGCTGACGACGATGAGTTGCTGAAGCAGATGCGAACAGCCGGATTCAGGCAAGTCTTTATCGGCATCGAAACACCAGTTGTGGAAAGTTTGAAAGAGGCGCAGAAGGGCCAGAACACGCGTCGCGATCTAATAGATTCGGTTAGGCATGTGCAGAGTTATGGGATGGAGGTGCTGGGGGGCTTCATCGTCGGCTTCGATAACGACCCGGATGACATCTTCGAGCGGCAGATAAACTTTATTCGTGAAAGTGCAATACCGGTGGCAATGGTCGGCTTACTGGCGGCCATCCCCGACACGCAGCTCTGGCGGCGACTAGAACGTGAAGGGCGGCTTATGGGAGTTGAGGAGCATACGGGAAGCAACACGGATTGCGTGCTCAACTTTGTACCGAAGATGAACGCCATACGTTTGATTGAAGGTTATAAATCCATCATCCGAAATATCTACAGCCCACGGGAGTATTACGAGCGCTCGCTTGACAGCCTTGGCCGCGTAACCCGTGCTGGTTCGCCGCGGATTGGCGAAGGTGGACTGAAGCGAGAAGACGTTACCGCCTTTGCGCGCATCATCTTTTCACTTGGTGTGCGAGACAAGGCTCGCGGAGAGTTCTGGCGCTTCATGGGACGAGTTATCTCTGAGCACCGGGACAAGGTTGAAGATGGTTTGATGCTGGCGGCCCTTGGTTATCACTTTCGGAAACTGACCGAAACTTACTGTCATTAGAGGACGCAGACTTTTTTAGTTTTGCTGGGACCTTTCGGGTAATTCAAAGCAAAGTAAGCATCAGAAGTTTTATGATTAATACAGCGAAGTCCGCGCGGCAATGAAGAGTGTGCGAGAGTCCTTGCCGCCGAATGAAAGCTGAATAGGACGTTCGGGCACGTTGATCGTGTCGATCTGCTTGCCTGTCGGATCATACACGTAGATCTGACCTGCGGCTATGTAGACGTTACCGCGCGAGTCAACCGCGACACCTTCACCCCCGCGATATGCGAACACCTTCATATCAATCAGAGCACCGTCGGGACCAACCGTACCGACCCACGTTGTCTGAGCCGACTCGTTGGTGACATACGCAGACTGTCCGATCGCGACAGGAGCCAGCCCGAAACTACGCAGCTGCCCGCTGCTTTTTATACCGTAGCTCACCGCTCCGTCCAGAAAATCCTGCCCCGTCGGCAGGAACGTCGTCTCGTCCGGCGACACGAAGTGACTCGCAGGCTTCGTCAAAGCGGATTTGTTGATGTGCCAATCGCTGACCGGTAGATACGCCATAGCACCAGATCGCGGCTGTGCAGGCTGTGGCTTGAGTAAAGTAATCTCGGAATCCGTCGCGGCAGGCTTAAAGGTATAAACCGTGCCGTTGCCAGACATGGAGGTCACGATCAGATTGCCGGACTTATCGAACGCAAGGTTCGCCGGATCGAGGGCGTTGTCGCGAACAACCGAAAGCTGCTTCACCGAGGGCGACCAGCGATATATGCGTTGCCAGTGTGCGTCCACAAAGTAGTAGTTGCCCGACGGATCAACGGCGCCGCCCGATATGTTGTAGAAGCCTGCGCGTAGGCGCTCAACCTTAGCCCCGACTTGGACCACGGGAGAGGCAGCCGACTGGCTCTGAGCCTTCGACGGTTCAGCCCCAGAAACATCGAGCCACGCGAATTCACGTTGCCGGATCTCGACGTCGCAAGTTCGATCATAGACCGTCGTGTCGAATGACACCTTGCTGTTGCTATAAGAGTGTACGTTTCGAAATTTGATATTCTTCGAGTCCGCAATTTCAACAGCATAAGGGGACGGCTGAAACATGCTGATGACGCGATAGATGAATAGGTTCGCGAGCGTAATGTTGGATGAGTTGACGATCTCAAGGGGGAGCGCAAAGCCGCCCTCGCCACGCTCCTCCTCCGCCTGAAGCGCATATATTTGCCAGTTCGACACGTCGTGAAGCTGGATTTCGTGGCGCACATGGTGCTCACTCGACATCTCGTAAATGCGTCCTTCGGTCGACGTGTTGGATACAAGCATGCCGGCCTGGGCGAAGGTGCTCGGCGTCCAGATGTCAAAGAAAGTGCCGCCGCCACCGTCCGTTACCCAGAGGCTCGGATACTGGCTATCCCAGCGTCGGTTGAGGTCGGGGTCCGCGGTGTGCGCGTTGTTGTACGGATTCTCGCGCGTACCGTCGGGCTTGCTCGTTCCGTGCCCGCCGAGAAACCGAACATCATTCATCATCGACGTGGCACCTGCCATCCACTTCACCGCGACTGCGCGGGGGTTGATGCCATTCGTGTAGAGGCCAATACCAAACAGGATATTCGTGCCGCCCTTCGGAGCTTCGATCAGCGGTTTTGGTCCGCCGACGCCCTGAAACGCCGGTGTCCGATCCGGCACGATGATCTGGGTACGGTTTGGTTGCATCCCGACGAGAGCAGTGTCGGATCTTAGCGTCAGGGTGTCGGTAACAACATAGTAGCCGGAAGGAATATAGATCGAGCGATGGCCGGCAATAGCTTTGCGGAAGACTTCGGTATCATCGCTGATACCGTCGCCCTTTGCCCCGAGAAAACGTATGTTCACCCACTTGTCTCGCGCAGGCAGATCGGGCAGATCGGACGTGAAAGGAGTCGGCAGCGACGCGAGTGGCGAAGTCTCGAACACCTGTCGTGTCTCGGGTGACGCGCTCATATTAGAATAGCTAAGTCCATATGAGAATGTCTTGACTTCGTAACGCCTGGCGGTACCCGCGACCTGACGCCCGCTCTCATCATACTTCGCGAACACGGGCACGCCATCACAGATGATGTTCTCCATGTTGATCTGAGTCTGCGAGTTCTTCTCGTTGCTGATAACTACAGCCGGACCGGCTACGTTCTCCATGCGTCCGTTCTTGATCCATAGCTCGTCATGAAACGTCGGCTCGATGGTAACCGCGCTGGGCACGTTCACGAAACGTGGACGAATAAGTGTGAGTCCGGCGGCACGCTCACGTATGGCGGTCACGCGCTGTCCTTCGAACGTGGCGTCCACGGCTGTGAACTGCCAACTCGGCGAAGGCGTTTGTGTCCAAATCCCGTAATCTCCGCCATAGAAGTGTACATCTTCCATGACGTTGCCAGTGTCGTGCACGCCCGAGAGACCTGATCCGATGTGAAAATTTATGTGCGCGAGGAACGAGTGTTGAGCGTACCGCCCGCGCACGCCGACAGCACCCGCGTTGCCGTCACCGATCTCGATGTCCACATTGCTCATCGCGGAGTAGAACGTGCCGGCATTCGCGTCGCGTGGCGCGGCAGGACGACCACCTCCCGGATTCACGTTTGGTGCTGCCGCCGGCGCACCGGCCGCTCGCGTGCCGAGGCGATTGCCGGAAAAGAAAACCATGTACTTTTCCTGCGTCTTATCGGTGTAGCCCGGCGTGTTCTCACCAAGCACGAACACCGGCCGCGTCGGACCAAATCCGATCATTCGAATTCCTCCCCACACATATACGGTTGTCGTCAGCCGGTAACGCCCCGACGGAACGAAGACAATACCTTCCCCGGTGGTTTCCTGCACCTTGTTAATAGCGGACTGCAATGCCTCAGTGTCATCGGTAATACCGTCGGCGTGCACTGGGAAGTTTTCCGGCGTGAGATACACAGCCTTCGGATCGTCGAGTCTTAGCCGGTAGTAGGACTGGGCACCGATCGGAGTTGCGAGCAGCGGAAGCACAAGAAGCCATTTGAAGTGCTTCATAAAAGTTTACTTCAAGCTCCTACTAGATAGAAAAATGGCCGGAGAGCAACCAGAAATCTGATCATTCCCCGGCTACGTTTATCCGACTAGAACTCGAACCGCAGCATCCATTGCAGATTACGCGGAGGACGAATCGAATTTATCGCGCCGAAGCCGTTCAGGTTTGTTGTCGAATTCGCTAGATTAGTAATCACAGTGCTTCCTGGGCTCGCGAAGTTGGCAGTTGTGTTGATGCCGTTAAATTGGGTGTGGTTCAAAGCATTAAAAGCATCGAGCCTGGCTTCGAACTTGTAATGCTCGCCGAAAACAAAACGCTTCGATAACGACAGGTCCCAATTGTTGAGCGGCGGCA
>QHXE01001095.1:0-1304 GCA_003222835.1 Acidobacteriota bacterium
GTTGAGAAAGCGACCGAGATGTACTTGAAGGCGCTCCAGATTGATAACACGTTGAGAGCTGCCAAGGGTGGGATGGAGTTGGCAGAGCTGGAGTCGTGGAACTGGGAGGCGATTGAGAAGGCTGGCCCATTGCACCTGGGTTACCATTTTTTTCACGGCGGTTATCTGATCGCCATGGGCCGGGTGGACGAACAGCTCGCCTTTGAGAATCGTGGCTTGGCGTTTCAGCCACACAATCCGGGTTTGAATTTCTTTCATGGCGAAACGCTTTTCCTCGCGCGCCAGTACGACGCCGCCATTGCGCAGTATCAGAAGACGCTGGACATAGTCTCTGGTCTGCCGCCGGAATATTCAGGCGCTTTAGTCAACTGGATTCACTCCAAAGCGAAAGATTTGACCGAAGACTTGCCGCCGGCGTGGGAAGACCTTGGCTATGCCTATGCCAAATCGGGACAAAGAGACGAAGCAACCAGGATTCTTGATCAGTTGCAAGAGCGGGCCAAGCGGGGCGAGTATGTCTTGCCGCTGGGCATCGCCTGGATTTACATCGGACTCGGCGATAAAGACCAGGCGTTCGTCTGGTTGTACAAGTCCTTTGAAGAGCGCTCGGATGGATTGCGAGAAATCAAAACGAATCCGATTTACGATCCGCTACGCTCTGACCCGCGATTCACGGACCTGCTGAAACGTATGCGCCTGCCAACGTGATGCTGGGAGCGCACCTAGCTGGGAGCGCAGGCGTCCCGCCTGCAATGAGCGCGCAGCGGAACGAAGTGGAGTACTCGCCTTCGGCTCGTTTGCAGGCGGGACGCCTGCGCTCCCAGCGAATGCGCTCCCAGCAGATGCGCTCCCAGATTCAATAACGATGAACGCGACTGAACCGAAGAATGCTTTGAGACCTGCGGGTTGGCACAGTCGCGGCTATTTACCACACTATGACGGTGGTGAGGTTCCGCAGTTCATCACTTTTCGTCTTGGCGATTCATTGCCGCAGACTGTGCTTGATAAATGGCGGATAGAACTTCAGAAAGAAACGGGCATTGATATCGACGCCGCGTTGCGCCGTCGCATTGAAGCGTATCTCGATCAAGGCTACGGCAAATGTTATTTGAAAGACGAGCGAGTGGCGACGATGGTGCAAAACTCGTTGCTCTTTCACGATCGCCAGCGTTACAGGCTGTCGGCCTGGGTGGTGATGCCGAATCATTTGCATTTCCTGGCGACACCCAGTGCCGGCATTGAGCTTTCGGACATTCAACATTCGCTGAAGTCCTACACGGCGCACGAAGCAAACAAGATTTTGG
>QHXE01001095.1:1326-2840 GCA_003222835.1 Acidobacteriota bacterium
CGCGTACATCGAAAACAATCCCGTGAAAGCAGGCTTGTGCGCAAAGCCCAGTGACTGGCCTTTCGGCAGCGCATGGTTTCGCGCCCGAAAAGAACGTACCGCTGGGAGCGCAGGCGTCCCGCCTGCAGTGAGCGCGTAGCGCGAAAATAGAGCCGCGCTATCATTTGGCGTTGAGGAGTAACGAATCATCTGAGCGTGCTGGCGCACGCTATGCAGGCGGGACGCCTGCGCTCCCAGCGAAAGCGTCCTTTTGCTTTTCAGATTAGCAGCCGATGAACGTCAGAAGAACAGCTAAGTTAATTGCCGTCTTATTGCTGTCGTCTTCCGCCTTCGCGCAAACGCAGACGAACGGGCGCATCGCCGGCACTGTTAAAGATCAAAATGGTGCGCTCATCGTCGGCGCGGAAGTGATCACCACCAGCAAGGCAACGGGCGAAGCGCGAAAGGTCACCAGTGACGATGCGGGTAGCTATTCCGTTCCGTTCCTGCCGCCCGGTGAGTATCGCCTCAGCATCTCGGCTAACGGGTTTGCGCCGAAAGTCTTCCCCGATATTCGCGTCAGTATTACAGAGACGACGACGCGCGATGCCACGCTCGCTGTCGCCGGATTGACCACAGACGCGGTCTCTATTACAGCCGCTCCGCTCTTGCAAACGGAAGGTCCACAGCTTGGCCGCATAGTTGATTCGCGCCCGGTGTCGGAGTTGCCGCTGGCAGCGCGCAACTTCACGCAGCTTCTCGGCCTTTCGACCGGCACGGCGACTGCTCTGCCCGACAACGGCACCATCGGGCGCAACACGCAAAGCGTGTCAGTCAACGGCGCCCGCTTCACGCAGAACAATTTTCAGATCAACGGCATTGACGCTAACGGCATCGGTGGCCGCGGGGCGCGCCTCGCCGACCCGGCGCCGGAGACCATCGCCGAGTTCAAAGTGCAGACCTCGCTTTACGATGCGACGTTCGGAAGGGCCGGTGGCGGCAACATTCAGATCGTCACTAAGACCGGCACGAATAATTTTCACGGCGCGCTGTATGAATACTTCAGCAACGATGCGCTCAATGCGAACAATCCTTTTTTGAAAGCTGTCGGTGTGCGCCGGCCGGTGCTGAAACGTAACTACTTCGGCGGCACTGTCGGCGGGCCGGTGCGACGAGACAAAATCTTTTTCTTCGCCTCGTATCAGGGCATACGTGAGCGCAACGGCATCTCGAACAGCATCTCTTCCAACGTCCTCATTGCCCCGGGGCTGACCGATGATAGTTCGGAGCAGAAACTGAGCACGACATTTAACCTGCCTTCAATCAACCCGACGGCCCTGAAGCTCTTGAATGCGCGGTCAGCGCGCGGCGAGTTTCTGATCCCCACGCCGCAGGTGAACGGCCGCTATTCCGGCTCGGCCGTCTCAGTCTCGCGCGAGGACCAGTTCAACGCGAACGCGGATTTCCGCGTTACTCCGAAGAACTGGCTGACAGTTAAATTCTTTTTCGCCCAGACGCCGCAGACGCTGGCGCTT
>QHXE01000466.1 GCA_003222835.1 Acidobacteriota bacterium
CAGCTTGCGTTACAACTGACATGTTAACTTTTGGAATCATCGCGGCTCTGTTTGTGCTTCTGATTTTCTGGTTTGTGCTGCCGCCGCTCCTTCAGAGACCAGACGCGAAGAAGACCGACGCCAACGCGTCGGCGAACGTTATTATCTATCAGGACCAACTCGAAGAGTTGGAAGCCGATCTGAAGACGGGCCTGATCGCCGAAGATCAATACCAACAGGAGAAAGAATCAATCGAGCGAAGGCTGCTCGAAGACGTAAGAGGCAGAGCACCGCTTACGGCCCGAGTCCCTTCGACGCGCACGTCCGTAATCGTCTATGCCCTGTCGGTGTTTATTCCGGTTGCCGCAGTTGCGTTTTATCTATTCGTCGGTAATCCGAAGGCTCTGTCATCGGCGCCCGCGCCAACGGGACCGCCCTCTGCGACAGGGTCAATGTCGCCACAGCAAATTGCTGCGAACGTCGATAAGCTCGCCGAGCGACTAAAGCAGAATCCAAACGATTCGCAAGGATGGCTCATGTTGGCGCGAAGCTACCTGATGCTTGAACGCTACTCTGAAGCTGCCAAGGCCTATCAGCGGGCGACCACGCTCAATGCGAACGACGCGGGCCTGTGGGCTGACTATGCGGAAGCTCTGGCGATGGCTAACGGTCAGAATCTCGGGGGCCAGCCCACCGAAGCCCTCAATCGCGCGCTGCAAATAGATCCGGTGAATCAAAAAGCTCTTGACCTCGCGGGCAGCGCAGCCTTTCAAGCAGGCGATTATCAAAAAGCTATCAGCTACTGGCAGCAATTACTCAAACAATTGCCGGCCGGTTCCGAAGAGCTGCGAACGATCTCGGATCAGATTGCCAAGGCCAAAGAGTTGGCTGGCGGCAAGGGTTCGCGCTAAACTCGGTGTCCGACAAACTTTAATTTGTCGCTAACTTCAAATGGCTAATGCTTTGGAAGAAACGACAAACTGAAGTTTGTCGGACAAAACGTGAGGTGCAAATTATGCCGGACAGAAAATCAATCGATTGCCGTGACTACCCGAGCGAGAGTGGCTGCACGCTGAAACTCGAAGGCGCGGAAGATGAAGTGCTGGACGAGGCAGTTAATCACGCGATCACTCGCCATGGCCACACGGACACGCCCGAGTTGCGCGAACAGATTCGCACCTTGCTGAAGCCGGCTGAATAATGTGGAGTGCCCCGGCAGAGCGCAGTGGCGACCGTGCTCTGCTTGTTCGATAAACTTCAGTCTGTGGTTCAGTTAAGTGACCGTCGGCAACGACAAACTAAAGTTTGTCGGACATAAGAATCCTAAAGCGCCGTCGCCGCGGCGCTCTGCCGGCGCATTCCAAACTTTATTCGCCAGAAATAGATGACCAGAGAAAATCTGCTTTTTGCTATTATCGGCATCCTGCTGGGCTTTATCGTCGGTTTCCTGCTGGCGAATTCAATTAATCAACGCGACTTCGCGGCTCGTCTTGGTTCTGCCACGGGACAACAGAGTCAGAATCTTCCACCCAACCACCCACCTGTCGGAGGAGATCAGGGTACGGATCCCCAGCAGGTCTTTAGTCAAGTCCAAGCCGCAATGAAGCAGGCCCACGAGCAGCCTAATAATTTCGAGGCCCAGCTCACCGCCGCCAAACTCGAATATCAAATCCAACGATTCGATCAAGCGGTCGAGTATCTTTTGGCTGCCAATAAACTTAAACCCACTGACTTCGACGTGCTGGCAATGTTGGGCGTGGCCAACCTGGATGGCGGCCATTTTGACGCCGCCGAAAAGTGGTATCGCGCAGCGCTGCAAAAGAAGCCTGACGATATGCCGAGCGTCGACGGTCTTTGCGCCACGCTACTGAGCAAAGGTGACGCCAAGGGCGCCGAAGAAGCCATCAACAAACTCGCGAAGATCGATCCAACGAACCAGGACTTGCCGCAGTTTCGCAACAAACTCGCGGAATTGAAATCATCGAAAACGAAATAGACACGATTAATAGTGAAAAGGCCAAGCGCGTATAAAGCAATTCTTCTCGGCGGTTTAATCGCCGGAATCTTGGATATAACCTTCGCCTTCATCTTCTACTACGCCCTGCGCGGAAGCACGCCCATTAGAATTCTGCAATCCGTCGCCAGTGGCGCCCTCGGCGCCAAGGCGTTTGCCGGTGGAGCAGAGACGGCCGCGCTCGGGGCCTTCTTTCACTTCCTCATTGCCACTACCGCGGCGGCCGTCTACTACGTAGCGAGTCGTACCCTGCGGTTTCTTGTACGCCAGCCTTTCATTTGGGGTGTGATTTACGGCGTTGCGATTTATCTCTTCATGAACTTCGTCGTCATCCCGCTCTCAGCCTTGCCGGCGAAACCGTCATATCCACTTCGCGTCTTGATTCCCGGCTTGCTCATCCATATGTTCGGCATTGGGTTGCCGATTGCGCTGGTCACGCGGAGGTACGCGAAGTAAGCATCGAGCCGCTTCATGCAGATGAACGAAATCATTTTAGAGACCGAACGTCTTCGCCTGCGCTGGTTCCGCGAAGATGATTTCGATCAATTCTGTAAGATTTGTTCGGACCCAGAGGTAATGCATTTTCTCGGCGACGGCAAAACGATGACACCGATGTATGTCTGGCGCCAGATGGCTACGTTCATGGGTCACTGGTATTTTCGCGGTTATGGCATCTGGGCCGTCGAAGAAAAGCAAACTGGCAAGCTCGTCGGAAGGATTGGATTCATGAATCCGGCTGGATGGCCGGGATTTGAGCTTGGTTGGGTGCTGGGCCGTGAAAGTTGGGGAAAGGGCTACGCAACTGAAGGCGCGCGCCGCGCATTGGAATATGCGTTCACTGAGATGGGCCGCCATCATGTGATTAGCCTGATCGCTACCGATAACTACGCTTCGATCAAAGTGGCCGAACGTCTGGGTGAAAAGGTTGAAGGAAAAACCGAGTTTCTTGGCAGAGAAGTTTTCATCTACGGCATCCGCAACAATTCTTAGGCTCAAACTTTATGGCGATCCCAATCATGTGCCATCTCTTGCAGCCGAAACATTTCTCGTAACATTTCGCCCTCAGATTAAGGTCGAAGAGCCGATATCATAGACGCACTCGCTAAGGTTCAATCGCCATCCTGGTCACCACTGACATCGGTACGCGCTCGATGTGGCCAGTCTTCAGAACGATCACGATGATGTTGCCTTCGACCACGACGCGGCGCACCGTGGACATGGGACGATCGATTTTGGTTCCGTCCTTCTGTTCGATGACCAGGCGCACCTCTATTGGGGGCGGAGTGACTTCTTGAGACGGCTTCTCGGGTGTTGGAGTCGTCTTAGAAACTCCAGCGCGAGACTTCCCTCGCCCCGGGGTTTCTTTCTTAACCGCTTCGGATTCTTTCGTCGTCGGCTTTGTTTCACTCTTATTGGGAGAAATCTCTGCCGACTCCTTCGGTTGGGCCGCAGGCTTCGATCGCGCAGGTGCGCGACGACGCGTATTGCGCGGAGTTGATTTAGCGGTTGTCTTGGCAGTAGTGGACTTCGAAGCTTCTGGTTTCTTGGCAGTTTCCGATGCAGTCGACGGCTTTTCCGCAGTCTCCGATCCGGTCGCTACCGCTCGCGGTTCTGAAACGGGCGCCAGGGTGGATTCGACCTTCGTGATCTTTTCCGCCGGAGGCTCAGCGATCGTAGCGCCGACCGAAGAAACTCGTTTTGTTCCCCGACTCGAACGCGGACTTTCTGCGGTCGATTCAGTGGCTTCGGCAACCGGAATACCGCCGCTAAATGGTTCGAAGCTTCCCCTAAAGCGAATGTGATATGAGCCCGCTTCGTCGTTTGGCGTGCGCGCTTCGACTCGCATAATCAATATTTGGTGGACGCGTAGAAAGATGCTCTTGGTAACTTCCGGCATCTTCGTGTTCGCGTACATGGTCGTCTTCATCAAGGGACGTAACGTTACGGCCGTGAACACATCGATGTCGCCGTTCAGGTTCTCGCTGTCCATCGTGACGATCAGATCGCCGGGATTAGCTTCGAACGCATAGAAGTGACGCGTCACACGAGCATCGCCGAGGTCCAACGCTGCGATCGTGCCGTTGACTTCGTTGGCTAGAACTGGAGTGGGCAAGCTTTGATCGGGAGACTGAGCAAAACCGGTCGAGGCGACCACACACAAAACTGTAACTATCAGGATGAAGAAAAAACCATTCATGCGGAACTTCACGATGTTACCACCAGAAAGACGAGCCTTCGATGACAGTTAGAGTATCAGATCTGTCCGCAGGATCGAACTTAAAGACCAGCGGCGCAAACTTCGCTCACCATCGCTGAACCAACAACTAAGAAACTGGATCTCGCCAACAAAGAAACTACTTAGTCCGCGAATGAGTTAAAATCTCGCTCATGGATGAATATCTGGATTTAACAAACTGGGCACGGCGGGATTTGTTTGAATTCTTCATCGGTTATACAAATCCCTACTTCAATGTATGCACGCGAGTCGAGGTTACGAAACTCGTAGCTCTCGTACGCGATCGGGCCGGCGTTAGGATTTCGTTGGCCCTCCATTATTTTGCTCTTCGGGTCGCAAACGAAATCGAGCCGTTTCGCTACCGGCTAAAGGATGAAAAGGTATTTGTCTACGACGTGGTAAACGGTGGCACCACGGTGTTGCTGCCCAATGAGAGCTTCGCCTACGCGTATTTTGATTACCAGCGCGACTTCAAAAAGTTCCTCTCTGATATGGGCAAGGCGGTGGATGACGTGCGAACCGGAAGCGGACCTTTGAAGCCGACTATGCGTGATGACGTGATCTACCACACGACGCTGCCGTGGATTTCTTTCACCAGCTTCGCGCACGCACGGACTAAGGGCCGCGGAGATTCGATTCCGAGAATTGTTTTCGGCAAGTTCACCAAAGAGAACGAACGCATAATGCTG
Source organism: Acidobacteriota bacterium (assembly GCA_003222835.1). The sequence continues at coordinate 4,919 of QHXE01000466.1, forward strand.
CCCATTTCGGTTGAGGTCCATCACGCTCTCATGGACGGCCTGCACGTCGGGCGGTACTTGAGCCGGCTGGAAGATGCACTGGCGGAGCCTGAGTGTTTCTTGAAGGAATAGAATTTTGAGGCTCTGGATCGAGTATTGGAGGTGTCCAGAAACCAGTGGGTCTGTTTCATCGCCAAAATAATTGACAGCCGCAAGGCGCGATAACTAATATGCGTTGCAGTTTGGGGACGATTTAGTGCTGTCATCTGCGGTGATGTGTAATCCATGGATCCACAGATCAGCAACCCAATTGCTGGCACTCAACGCGGCACGGTGCGCGCTGCCGTCGCCTAAATCACAAACCGAAAGCTCGACCGAGAAGTTGTAAGACCGTGAAGCAGAAGAACAGGAGAAAAATAATGGATAGCGTCACGTTTAGTTTCCGCTCCGAATGGCTGAAGTCTCTTGGGATTGGTTTACTCGTTATTCTGGCCATGGCGTTACCGGCTC
>QHXE01001096.1:0-1512 GCA_003222835.1 Acidobacteriota bacterium
GGGACCGTTCGCGTAGCACCCGGCGTTCACAGGGTCGGTATAGATTGCTTTGTCAAAAAGCCATCCGATGCCGGCCCGTTCCATTTCAACTGGGATGTACACCAGGTCGCGATAACTGGGCCGTTTGTTGCCGGCCAGAAGTACTATGTCAGGTGTGAAGCGACAGAAGGCGAGACGGCGCGCATCTGGGTCGCGGAGTCGCCGGATGTGCAGTCACTGCCGCAGGGCTTCAATTCCGTGTGCACCCGATCGTGCCCGGGCTACGGCTATTGAACTTTCCCTCATGTCCTCCCGCAGCCGAACTCTGCTCTGTGCGCATGCTGTCTAACGGTGAAGTTGAGGGGCCGCCCAGAAGCGCCGATCAAGCGCGGCGGGCGCACAATGTCTTCCCGCGCCCGCGGCGCACAACCACTCACGCGTCACGGCCCCCTCCAACGATTGTTAGGGCCCTCGAACGTTGGGTGTCATCGACAATACCTTGATCATCCCAAAGATTAGGACGATGAGATAGCACAGGAAGAACACCAGCATGAACGCAGTCAACCGAGACACCTGAGGGTCATTTAGCGGACGATCCTCACGCGCGAAGAGAAACTTCATGAGTGTAATGGTGGCTCCGGGTGGATTGTTCCGAATGAGCCCCGGTTCGCCCATTTGGCGATACTTTTCCTGATGGTTTGAGGCGAGACGTCTGTACAAGGCGCTGACTAGGCCAAACCAGATGAGTGTTGCCCCGAATAGGACTCCGAAGACAACCCAGAGGTACGCGGGAGTGTCAGTCATGCGAGGGCCCTAACGGTGAAGTTGAGGGGCCGCACGCAGACGCCCGATTGGAGCCGCGGGTGCAGAATGCTTTTTCGCACCCGCGGCAACACTACCGACTCTCACGGCCTCCTCCAACGATTGTTAGGAGTCGGCTCACGCAAGCAACTTGCTGAGCTTGTGCTCAACAATGGCCGAACCAAATTGAGCCTCATAGGGCAGGGAAGCTAGATCAGCCGCATCGCGGGGCACGAGCGTCTCAGCTAGGCAGTTCAGCGAGTCGTCATACTCTGTGACATACACGTACTCCTTCGAATCGTGCGCACGGTGAAACTTCGGTAGAGCCCAGAACTTCCTGTCAAATTTGGCAATTTCTCCAACTACAATCCATCGACGTGTGTGTAGCCCGTGGTCCCCAAACCTACATACTAGTGCAGCACGACTAGGCTGTAGTGTAGTGATGTTTACCATCTCCGCGTTTTGCACTCGTGGCCCAAAGAAATATCCGAATGCCCGTCCTTTCCGATCCGTCCGAGCCAAAACGCCTACAGCAAATCCCGACGGCGTCAGTGGAACCAAGAAGATTGTCCCCTCATGGGGGGTGAACGCACGAGGCAAGAACCGACTCCTAACCGTGAAGCTGAGCGGCCGCGCGCTGCGGCCAGAGTAGCGCCGCGGGCGCATACTGTCTTCCCGCGCCCGCGGCGCAAAACCACCCGCGCATCACGGCCCGCTCCAGCGATGGTTAGA
>QHXE01001096.1:1538-2306 GCA_003222835.1 Acidobacteriota bacterium
CAAGTGACAAGGAAACGAACGGTGGCGGAAGCGGTCGTTTCGTGAAAAGGTAAGACACAAGGATGACTCCCCTCCACAGCGCGAACAAAGCCGCGATGCAGACCGCTGCCGTGCGAACCCTTTGGCTGAGGGCGAAGAAGCGAAATGACACCACGCTCATAGCACCATTCAACAGCACCAGCCCCCCAAGGCTCACCCAAAAGCCGAGCCCGAACCTACCCAGATCCTTGAATAGAAGCGACCAAGAGCCAAGCCAAAATGAGTTGGCCAACAGCCCCGCAATTGCGACGTACATGGCGCAAAGAATGGCGAAAGAAACTGCAGTCGCACGCACCTGTTGCTGGGCTTGAGTCATACGCGGACTTCTAACGGTGAAGCTGAGCGGCCGCACGCAGGCGCATCCAGCGAGACGAGCGCGCATACTTTCTTCCGCGCGCTCGGCGAGCTAGCAAATGAGCCGTCAGGGCCCGCTCCAGCGATGGTTAGGCATCCGGCCCAGATGAACCTGCGGAGGTGAAGCGTGCCAAGACGTTGCGACAGGCCTCAAGAACCTGCTCCGAAACGGCTACCTCGTACTCTGCAATTTTCGCATCTTCCCGCGCCAGTGCGGAGGAGCTCCAACGCATCCTCGCAGCGCCAATCGGGTAGTCGTCCGTTTCACTTGCGACGACGCCGAAAACTGCGAAGTCTTCATCCGACGTCCAGTCCGGAACGACGTCGTGCGCCAGATCGGCGAGGCGCCGACACCCTACGAACAGGTTGATATCC
>QHXE01000467.1:0-1099 GCA_003222835.1 Acidobacteriota bacterium
CATCGCAGGGTGAAAACATCATCTTCCTCGTCGATGAACACTCGGTTATCAAAATCTTCGCGCCGTTTCGTGAAAATTATTTGCGGGAAACCGCGGCCCTTGATTTTGCTGCGGGTAAGCTCAGTATTAAGACGCCCGACTTAATGCACACCGGGGATGTTGATGGTTGGTCATACCTGGTGATGCGTCAACTCGCAGGTCACGCCTCGCGCGAGGTCTGGGCGAGCCTCGGTCGTCACGATCGTTTTGAAATTGTCTCACGTGTTGGCGTTGCGATGAGCGAATTGCATGCGCTCGCTGTCCCGCTACGAACCGCTTTAGATCGCAACTGGCGCGGGTTCATCGAGCAGCAAGCGCAAATATCGGTTGCGCGTCAGAAAAGTTGCGGGGCAAACCCTGAGTGGCTGGCAAGTCTGCCCGCTTACATTGATACGCGGCTTGCTTTGTTACCGACAGACCACGAGCCAGTGTTTCTGCACGGCGACATCCACGCTGGTAATCTTCTGCTGAGGCAAGAGGGCGGACGCTGGCAAGTTGGGGGTTTGATTGATTTCGGTGACTCGCTCTGCGGCTTCAACGAGTATGAATTCGTCGCGGCCGGCGTGCTGATGCTGCAGGGCGACGGCGAACTACAAAAGGAGTTGCTGCTCGCCTACGGCTACACAGCGGCAGAGTTGGATATTGAGTTGCGTGCGCGTTTGATGTTGTTGACAGTTCTGTATGAGTGTAGCGACCTGCGTAAGTATGCCTTGCGGCTTGCGCCCGCAGCGATACACCTCACGCTTGATGAACTCGAGCGAGCAATCTGGACGTTTCCAACGTAGTAGATCAGAGGTTAAGGTCGCCGAAATCTTTTGCACTCGCGACAATGCTCAAGTTATATGAAGATTTTGATTGTAGGCGCCGGCGGTCTGGTAGGAAAGGAATTTGCTCGACAGTTTTCCAATGGGCATCGAGTCTTAGCGCTGACGCACCGCGACCTCGATATTACTGATACGCCGGGCGTCAGAAGCGTGGTCCTCAACGAGAGGCCCGCTCTGGTTATTAACTGTGCGGTCCTCGGCGTGGATGCGTGTGAACTCGATCCATCCTTAGCATG
>QHXE01000467.1:1207-6915 GCA_003222835.1 Acidobacteriota bacterium
GTACGGGCAAAGCAAACTCGCTGGCGAGCGCGCAGCAGTTGGCGCCTCGGGCCGCTCATTTATCGTCCGCACCTCATGGGTCTTCGGTGCGGGTAAAGACAATTTCTTCAGTACCGCGCCTCGTTCCTTGTATGCGGCGAAGAAGATTCGCGCAGTTACTGACGCCTGGGCAAGCGCAACGTACGTTTGTGATCTTGTATCGAGGGTCCACGAGATTCTGGACCGCCGATATTATTCTACCTATCACGTGGTGAACGACGGCCTCTGCTCATATTATGATTTCGCGTTGGAAGCAGCGCGTATCCTAAGGATTCCGGATTCCGATTTGACGCAGCTAATCGAGCCAGTGAAGTTATGTGACCTTCGACTTCAGGCTAAGCGCCCACGATCGACGCCCATGCGTTGCACGGTTTCAGAAAAACTAGGGCTCCCGCCGTTGCGGAAGTGGCGTGCGGCATTAGCAGAATACGTCGGTGATGTTTGCGACCTGAATCAATAGCAAAAAAGACACCGCCTTGTTCTCAGATCCCCGCTGAACAACTCGTTCGAGCGAAGCGCGGTCGTTGTGTTTCGCGACCTCGTTCGCGAGATCGTTGACTTGAAATGCTTCACCCGCGTCCGGTGAATTCGATTGTCATGGGCCCGAAACTATGAGCACTGCTGAAATTAAGTCACGCCTTATGGAACAGCTTGAAGACAGATTTGTAACCTGGGCCAAAGGCCGGCCGGATATTCGCGCAGCGATCGTCATCGGCTCAAGAGCGCGGAGAGAACGTCCTGCTGATGCATGGTCCGATTTGGACATAGTTTTCTTTACTACTAATCCGGAGCATTACCTATCGAAGATTCACTGGCTGAAGACCTTTGGTAATCCGCTGCTGACTTTCGTTAAAGATACGCCGGCTGGAGGGCAGAGGGAGCGTCGGGTCTTGTTTGACGGGGGGCTCGATGTGGATTTCACTATCGTCTCAAACAGTGAGGCAAAATCGCTCCTACGATTTCTGCGACTTCGCAAACGCTTTCCACAGCTACTTCAACTCATCCCTAAAAGGACATCTCGAAAGATCATGCGGGAGATTACAGATTTTGCCGGCATCATTCGTCGTGGGATGCGAGTACTGGTTGATAAAGATGGAGTCGCCATTCATTTGCCACTGCTCAACGATAATTCATTCTCGTCCTTGGCGGCTAAACCTTCGCAAGCGGAATTTCTAGCCGTGCTTAACGAGTTTTTTTATTTAGCGGTCTTGATGACAAAGAAGCTGCGCCGTGGAGAGCTTTGGACGGCCAGCAGAATGAATAACTGCTCGATGAAGCACTTGCTGCTGCAGATGTTGGAGTGGCACGCGCTGGCAAGTAACAGATGGGACTATGATACCTGGCATGGCGGAAGGTTCGTGGAGGATTGGGCCGACCCTCGTGCTGTTGACGCTCTATCAAATGCGTTCGCTCATTACGACAAAGAGGACATTAGGAATTCGTTGTCGGCAACGCTGGATACATTTGGATGGTTGGCAATAGAGACCGCCGACCATTTAGGTTTTCTCTACCCCGCCTCTACCGATGAGCGCGTAAGAGGATTGCTGGATCAGTATCTGTTCGAAGGAACTGAAACTCCCTCTGACGGCGGCGTATGACAACTCATTGCACTGGACGCGGGCTGCTCAAACTTGTCTCTGAGTTCGTCGCTTCAACGGTGTTCGCTCGGCGAATTCGATCGTTGGGCAAACTTACGGAAGACGCAATTCTGAAAAGCGAACTTGAGATCGTGCCCTACGATCCCCGATGGCCTTCCGCATTTGAAGCTGAGGCCGTCCGGCTTCGCAACACACTCGGCGCCTTGGCCTTGCGCATCGACCATAACGGCTCGACGTCGATTCCGGGCCTCGCCGCAAAAGCTATCGTCGACATCCAGATATCAGTCGCTCTACCTCAGCCGATTGCGGCGTACAGCGCGCCCCTGCAGGCCATCGGATACGTTCACCTTCCAGACCCTGACGACTCATTCTGTCCATTCTTCCATCGGCCCTCTCAGTGGCCTCACACGCATCATGTTCACGTGGTGAAAATGGGCGGCGCCGAAGAACGGCGGACGTTGGCATTTCGGGACTATCTTCGCGAACATGGCGAAGTGGCTCGTGAATACGAGCAGCTCAAACGAGACTTGGCCAGGGAATTCGCGCCGAGCGATCGCGAATCTCGTGAGGCCTACGCACGTGCGAAGACGGCCTTCATCGAGCGGATCGTTGCTATCGCTTTACGCGGCGGATACCCACGAGAGTTTCCCTGAGCCAGTCACCTGAAACTTCTCTTTGCTATCTTGCTCAAACCAGACTCATCTGCAACCGCGTCACCGAGGCCGGTAGAAATTGGTAGACCAGAGTTGGACCAGCGGCATTTACTTCGGCGTCTTTCGGCTCCAGGGCGCGCGGATTCGCAAAGCTGTTATGCGTGTGAATATCTGTAGACGAAAGCACTCGACTGCGGCATGATCGAATAGCTCCACCGCGAATGGCTATCTCGGCTTCCCGCGGCTGGTTGTGATGAGGATTGACGACCGTTAGCACCAACTCTTTTTCATGCAGCGAAGCAGAGCCCTGCAATCCCCACAGACTGTTTGGGCTTGGGTTCGTGTTGGGGTTTGGGTTTGCGCTTGCGGTGTAACTGAGACGAGGCGCCGAGAATACGGTGCGCACCGAAGTCCCGCCTTGATGAGCCGAGTACATTTCGAAGACATGAAAGTTCGGCGTCACAATGAACTTATCTTCATAAGCCAGGAACAGCGAATGAATGGTGTTGATTAGTTGGGCGACATTCGCCATCACCACTTTGTCGGCATGACGGTTGAAGGTGTCAAGATTCAAACCGGCAACCAGCGCATCGCGCAACGTTCCCGGATACGCCCAAAGGTAGGTTTCCGGCATGTCGGCAGCCCGTTCATGCCAGGCGCCCCACTCGTCGACAATAAGTTTCACGCGGCGGCGGGTATCGATCTCGCCCATGACGGCCCAGTGATCGTTGATGAGCGATTCCATGCGATCGGCTTTGCCCAACAGTTCGTACCATTCGTCCGTCGTGTATTCGATTGAGTTTCTTTTGCCCGTGCTGCCGCAATAGTAGTGCAGCGACCAACCGTAGAGATTATTGAAAAAGTTCTCGCCTTTCTCGGCCAGCTTCGTAAAAAATCCCCGCGTCCACTTGCGGTCGCCGCCGTTCGGTCCCGAACCAATAAAAGCGAGCTTCACACCGTAACGAGGCACCCAGGCGATGAATTTGCGAAACTCCGTGGCATATTCTTCCGGCGTGAGATTGCCGCCGCAGCCCCACGACTCGTTACCGACACCCCAATACCTGACGCCGAAGGGCTCGCGATCACCGGCGGCCGCACGCAGGCGCGAAAGCGACGAAAGGTCAGCGGGAGCATTGCAGTATTCGGCCCATTCATAAAAATCTTTAGCGGGCAAACTGCGCAGGTTAGCTGCGAAGTAGGGCTGCGCGCCTATAAGTTTGCTGAAATGCATGAACTCGTTAGTGCCGAACTGGTTCGGATCGTAAACCTGCGGACTGTCGGAGTTTTGAGTCGAATCGCGAATCCAAAAGTTCGTGCGGCGCGGGCGTTCACTGCGCGGTCCGACGCCATCATGCCAGTTGTAACTGTCGGCGAAACATCCGCCGGGCCAACGCAACACGCCGGGTTTTATCTTCCGCATCTGTTCGACCAGCGCGCTTCTGATGCCGCCGATGTTGGGAATCTTCGATTTCTCGCCCACCCAAACGCCGTCGTAGACGACACCTCCGAGGTGTTCGATGAAGTGACTGTAAATTTCCGGAGCGATCGTTCCAATCGGTTCGTTGATAAGCACTTCAATGTTAGCGTCGGCAGCTCTGGCCGTGCTCGGCGCCAGCAGCGCAGCGCTCGTAACTAACGCGCTACCAACGAACTCTCGGCGGCCAATTTTCGGCATCGTCGTTTCTCCAAACACAGGCTGTAATTTAAGGGAGATTTTCGAGTACGAGTGTTTAGAGTTCATCTACCTTTAGGTTGCAGTCCACGAAAGCCGCAAGCTAAAGCTTGAACTCTGAACACTCGTTTCCGATTCTCACTTTCTGGTTACACTTCTTCTGAACGTGTTTTACCTAGCCTTTTCGATTTCTACGGCAAAGACATGTGTGGGCCCAAACATGTTCGAACGAAACACAATCCATTTCATGTCCGGAGTGAAGGTCACGTTCGGTTCAAGACTGTAATTGTGCTTGGATAGATTGACGAGTTTCTCTGCCTTAAAGACCGCCGGTCTGATTAGCTCCTTCGAGTTCGCCAATTGTCCGTCGGTGCGATCGGACACCAACTCGGGACGAAACAAGTAAATCCACTGGCCATTACCAGGCGCCGCCACGCTGTTTGGCCCACCGCCGTCTCCGGCGAAGAGCGTTCCATCGCGCGACACGTTGTAGTGGACCGACCACTCGCTGCGCTCGAGGTGATACCAAATTCTATCGCCGGATGAAACGTTGTAACCCGCGAGCCAGAAATCCTGGCTGCGTGGCGTCTGCAAATCGTACCAGATCATTTTGCCGTCGCTGCCAAAGAACTCGTGACCCTCGATCTCCATGAGCATCGTGCGGTGATGAATCTGCGTTAACGCCGTGCCGTCGGTGCGTATCGTCCAGGTGCGATCGACCTTGTGCCACGGGCCTTCGTGGCAGAACATCAGGAGCGTCGGATCGGTAGGCGAAAACTGTATGTGGTTGAACCAATCGGTGCCACGCAACAGCGTCTTAACTGCGCCGGTCCTCGTGTTAACGCTTATGAGTTGCAGTGGCCTCCGTTCTGCCAGGCGGTTCTCCATCATCTCGCCTTTGCCTGGATACGCGTCCCCGCGCGACGCCGGAGGTGGTCCCGGTGGTCTGCCTTCCTTAATGGCCGCGGCATTCTTGTCATCAATAATTCCTGCGAGCAGCGTTTCGTCCGCATTGACTGCCGAGACGGACGCGCCGGGCGGCAATTTCACAATCTCGCGCGTGACTTTGGTATTGAGGTCCGTGGCATAGACGCTGACGGTCAAGGAGTTGTTATTTCTCACAGACTTTGTGTAATAAACCTGTCCGGTTTTTCTGCCCACAATGATCACGCCGACGCGACCCTCGACGATTTTCTCGATCGCGCGCGTCTTGAGATTGATCGCCGAAAGACCTGTGGGCGTCGTAATGATTAACTTCTGGCCATCCGGCGTATAGGGATTTTGATGAAAGTAGAGGCTGGCGCTGCCCGGCTCGTCGGACAAGCGGATAACACGATGGCCCGTGTCCGTGTCGGTCCACTCCCGCGGGATCTCCTGCTGCTGTGCTCTCGCAGCAGTAGCAATTAAAAGGAGGAATAGCGCCGCTTGATACAGAACCGCGAGCGGTAGCGACCGGATCATTGTCCATTTGTCATTTATCATTTCCCATTTGCAGAGCCCGCAATTAGTAGCTAACTCCCGATGACAGATGAAAAATGTCAAATGAAAGTTGTCAAATGATCCGGTCGCTCGCGGTTCTGTAACGAAGGGTGTGATTGTTTTCATTATCGATTCCCTCTCTTCTGCTTGCCGCTCTTGCAATAAGGGCGGCGCCAGAGCCACCGCCCTTGTTTGATATCGCATTACAAATCAGACGGTCACTTCGCTAGAAGAAGAGCCGAATCCCAAATTGAATGTAGCGCGGTC
>QHXE01000468.1:0-5972 GCA_003222835.1 Acidobacteriota bacterium
AGGACTATGGGAGTCTTTGTTAGAAATTGAGACTTCAGCGGCTAGGCTGATTTCGCGTGAACGGCTTTGTGTCGCGGCTGTGGATTCAATGCTCACGACAAGAAGCCGCGACGCACAAAGCTGTGGGGTTGTCATAGAGGCCCTGGGCTCGAAGAAGACTCGAATGGCAGAGGAGAGATGCAATGAAGCACCTGATCAAGCAATACCTCGATAGCCGAATATCCCGACGGGAACTGCTCTCAGGTTTAGGGACGCTTGGAATCACAGCCGCTGCGGCGAACTCCATGGCACAGTCGCTGGCTCCGTTTCTTCCGGCGGCCGCGGCAGAGGCTTCCGCAGACGCGTCGTCGGCATCGCGGAGCGTAAAAGGGACGGGTGGGGCGCTGCTCGTCGCGCAACTGAAAGCGTCGGGCATCGAGCACATCTTCTTCAATCCTTCGTCCGGAGCAGCTCCCTTCTTCGACGCCCTCGTGGACGAATCGAGCATGCATTTGATCAAGGCCCTGCAGGAGGGCGCGCTGGTGGCCATGGCGGATGGTTACGCCAAGGCGTCCGGCAAAACTCCTTTTGTCATTTGCGCGAGGCCCGGGTTCCCCAATTCGATGACTCAGCTATACAACGTGTGGAAAGACGAGATTCCCATGGTGGTCGCGGTGGATTACGTGAACCGCGCGACGCTTGGCGAAGATGGTTTCGAAGATGCCGACCATCTGGAAAGCATCGCCCACCCGATCACGAAGTGGAATTGGGTAGCACAATCGGCGGACAAAATCCCGGAGGTGACGCGCCGAGCGTTCAAATTCGCCTCCACCATGCCGAGCGGCCCCGTGTTTCTAGCCTATCCGGAAGACATCCTCGACGATGAATCTCAGGCAGCCGTCATCGATCAAGCCAAATTCGAAATCTCCATGAAAGTGCGCCCCGATCCGGCCCTGGTAGAGAAGGCGGGGCGCATGCTGCTCGAGGCGCAAAGCCCGCTTCTCTACATTGGGGATGAAGTTGCCCGGTGTGGCGCGCAGAAAGACGTCGTGGAGCTGGCGGAACTCTTGGGCGTGCCGGTAACGCGTGACGGCGGCACCATCGGCTGGTCCAAGTCCTTCCCGACGCAACATCCACTGTACCTCGGCGCGGCCCTGCACGAGATGCGTTATCCGGCGCATGTGGATGTGATTTTGAATCTGGGAAGCCGCCTCTCCTACGGCGAAAGAATCCAGCCTGGCATAAAGCTGATTCAGGTCCGCATGGATCCCACTAACCTTCCTCGCACTGCTCCTACGGACGTGGCCATCTTCGGAGATTTGAAGTTTGCGACAGCCGATCTGGTGGCGGCTGTGCGGAGCATGACTACGGCAGACCGGCTGCGGCTGATCAGCCAAGACCGCACTGCCAAGACTCATGAATACACCGCGACGATGCGGAAGTTCCGCGAGTCGCTTGGGCGCGAAACGTGGAACCACAGCCCAGTTAGCTTCGAAAGGCTGGGCATGGAACTCGAGAGCGCTTTGGACAAAGACGCTTGCGTGATCGCGGAAAGCGATTCGGGCCGGAAGATGGAGGATTTCATGTCTTTCGGCGGATCGGACAAGCAATACTTCACAACCACCGGCGCGGCGCTGGGATGGGGATTGCCGGCAGCGTTCGGCGTGAAGCTGGCGCATCCCGATTTGCAGGTAGTGTCGGTAGTCGGCGACGGCGCATTCCTTTTTGCCGGGCCGCAACCCCTCTGGAGCTATGCCCGGTACAAGGCACCCGTCACCCTCATCGTTTGCAATAATCGCAGTTACAACAATGAACGCAACCGCATCTGGAACATCGGCGGAAGGCAGTTCCAAACCGGCCGCGATATGACCTGCTACCTGGGCGATCCTGACATCGATTATGCGAAGCTCGCATCAGGATTCGGTGTGGAAGGAGAAGTTGTTGGGGAGCCTGCGCAGCTCAAACCGGCGCTGGAACGTGCGAAACGCGCGACGGCAGATGGCCGGCCGTACTTGCTGGACGTCCATATCGAGCGGAATGGGATTGGCGCAGCGTCGACGTGGCATCCGCCGTATTCAGTTGCGGATTTGCGCCAAAGGAAGGTGTGACCATGCGTTCAGATAAAGTCTTCCGTTTCTGGACGCATTTTTCGCCGTTGTTTGCGCTGTGCTTTGTTGCACCGATCTTCGTTTCACCGATCTGGGCGCAGGCGCCTGCGAACGCTTTGCCGGCAGGAACCGGAAGGGATTTGGTCGCAGTCGCATGTACGCAATGCCACGGTTTGAAATTGATTATGGCTCTCCGCGATGGGCCTGTGGGTTGGAGGCATTTTGTAGACGACATGATCTTGCGGGGAGCACAGCTGAATCCGGAGGAAGCGGATACCGTGGCGCAATACCTGTCAAAAAATTTGGGACCCGGCACAGCCCCGATGCAAAGCGGCCTCAAAAGTGAGCCGCTGCCACCGGGAGATGGTGAGAAACTCGTCGAATCACACTGCGTCCTCTGTCACGACTTCGGTCGAATCACCACCGTCGCAAGAAGCAAGGAAGAATGGAGCAACACTGTCAACAACATGATGACGCGCGCCGGCACGAACATCGCGACCCAAGATGAAATCCTCACGATGGCCTCCTATCTGGCCGCTCACTTCGGCAAGAAACCAAGTTAGGTCTATCCATACGAAGAGCGGCAGAGGGGTAACGGCCGTTTCAGTATTCTCCTCAGCCAGGAACTAGCAAGCACTCTAGACCGAAGTTCCAGCCATAAGAGAAGCTGAATCCGGGGATAAGCTCTTGGAAATGTGTGCATTGTGTCGCTGTGCGGTTTTCAATGTGCACCCATGTATATGTCCATATACATCTTGACATGATGGAGATTAGTGTGATTTAGTGAACCCATGTACATTGACGTCGTCCCCAACCGCAACTCCCCGCCCGCCGTCCTGCTCCGCGAGGCCTGGCGCGAAGGCAAGAAAACCCGCAAGCGCACCGTGGCCAATCTCTCCGATTGGCCCCCAGAAAGAATCGAAACCTTTCGCCGCGTACTGCGCGACGAACCTCTGGTCTCGCCACACGATCTGTTCACCACGCAAAAATCCCTTCCTCACGGCCATGTCCAAGCCGTCCTGGAAATGATCGGCCGGCTCAAGCTGGATCGCCTGATTTCGGCGGAGCGTTGCCGCGAACGAGACTTGGTCGTGGCCATGATCGTTCAGCGCTTGATCGATCCCTGCTCGAAACTAGCGACCACGCGCGCCTGGCACAGCACCACGCTGGCCGAGGAATTGGGAGTGGGCGAGGCCACCGAAGATGATCTGTACGAAGCCATGGACTGGCTTTTGGACCGCCAGGGGCGCATCGAGAAGAAACTCGCGGCTCGTCATTTGCGTGAGGGCGGCTTGGTGCTCTATGACGTGTCGAGCAGTTTCTATGAGGGACGCACTTGTCCGCTCGCGCAATTGGGACACGACCGCGATGGGAAGAAAGGTCTGCCGATCATCGTCTACGGGGTGATGACGAATGGGGAGGGATGTCCGGTGGCGGTGAGCGTCTATGCGGGGAACACAGGAGATCCGACGACGGTCGCCGACCAAATCGAGAAGCTGCGGATGCGGTTTGGATTGTCCCGGGTAGTGATGGTGGGAGATCGCGGGATGCTGACCCAGCCGCAGATCGACAAGCTAAAGCAGCATCCCGGTTTAGGATGGATCACGGCGCTGACGAGCACGGCGATTCGTGAATTGCTGAAGCAGGGGGCCTTGCAACTATCGTTGCTGGACCAAAAGAATCTGGCCGAGATCAGCGCACCGGATTATCCCGGGGAGCGGCTGATGGTTTGCCATAACCCGGTGCTGGAGGAGGAGCGAAGGCGGAAACGGGAGGCGCTACTGAAGGCCACCGAGAAGAGCTTGGAGAAGATCAGCAAAGAAGTGGCGCAACGCAAGAAGAAGTCACTCACGGCCGCCGAGATTGGGCTGAAGGTGGGGAAGGTGCTGGGACGCTACAAAATGGGCAAGCACTTTGCGTGCAAAATCGGCGAGGGCCGCTTCGCCTGGAATCGTCGTGTGGAATCGATTGAGCAGGAAGAGAAGCTGGATGGGATCTACGTGCTGCGCACCAGCGAGCCGGTCGAACGGCTTTCGGCGGAAGAGACGGTGCGCAGCTACAAGAGCTTGGCGGAAGTAGAGCGGGCTTTCCGCTGTCTGAAAGGGATCGATCTGTTGGTGCGGCCGATTCGGCATCGCAGTGAGGATCGCGTCCCGGCGCATATTTTTCTGTGCGTGTTGGCCTACTACGTGGAATGGCATCTGCGCCGAGCTTGGGCGCCGCTGTTGTTCGAAGATGAAGAGCGACGGGAGGAGCGCAAGCGCCGCGATCCGATTCTGCCGGCGAAGCCCTCGGATTCCGCCGAGCGCAAGAAGCGCTCGCATCAAACTGCGGATGGTCTTCCCGTGCACAGCTCCGCGAGCTTGCTGCGGGAGTTGGCTAGCCGGGCCCGGGTGACTTACGCGCTCAAACCGCAGAAGGCGGAGGAGAAAACGAATTTAACATTCCGGCAGGTGCCGGAGCCGACGCCGGTGCAGGCCCGGGCTTACGAATTGCTGCGGACGTTCCCAGTAGCCGCAAGGTGAATTTTAAGTTATCCCGCCCGGAATCAGCAGGATCCTCTCTGAGTCGTCATGGAACTTCGGTCTAGAATGTTGCGAGCGCGTTGAACGGGGTGGCCGTCCCTCCGGGAATCCTTGTGAACTGGGCGGTGACGAGAAATTCCCATCGCTTGCGGGCCGCGGCTTCGCGGGCGACGTCTTCGAGATAGGCGTTGTCAACGAGCGGCACTCCGAGCACAGCGATCACCAGAGTGTGAATCGGGCGGTTGGCTGCTTCGCCGGCTCCGACTACGCCTGATGGCTGAACGTCGTTTACGCCATCACTTCCGAGCACCGAAATATCTCTTTGCTTCAGCCAGGGCGCTACCGATGCATGCAGTCCAGCGGCTTCGCGAGCGGCGTTCCAGGGACCCAGTTTTGCCCGCCGAGCCCAGCGCCCGGTGCGCACCAGCAGTACATCACCGCTTCCGATTTTGACGCCGGCGAATTTTTCCCACGCTTCCAGATCAGACACATAGATCGGAGTGCCCGGTTCGAGATAGGGCACACCCTTGAGCAGAGGGAGATCCACGAGGATACCTCGCGTGAAGATACCCGGGCCCATCCGATCAATGGCATTGGCCTTGCAACCACTCTCGTCCAAGTCCTGGGGATGGCCGTTGAATACCAGGAGCTTGCCGTCATCTTGCCGGTTTCCGGATTGTGAAACATTTTGTGCTTGGTCGGACCGAAGTTGAAATTGTCGGCGGCTTTCTGCAAATCCGCGAAGTGCGCGAGCGATACGGTTACGCCATCCTTCACCAGACCGGCCGCCTGCACTTCCTTTTGCGGCGTGATGAGGTTCAGCGCGCCGCGTTCATCGTCTTTGCCCCAGCGGCCCCAGTTCGAGAGTTCGGTCTCCCAGCGATTGACTTGCTCGATGGTGATGGCCGCGGGCTGCGCGGACTCCGGCTTGGCTTGCGCGGCAACTCGAGTGCGTAGCAACCCGGCTGTGGCGACCGCCAGCAGAGCCGATCCGAAAATGACTGCAGGAACGAAGCGCTTCATGCTAATGACCTCCGTTGGCTATTCACTCGGCGAGTGGAGGTAAACGCCGCTGATCACTTCACGGCAAATACCCAGATTGCTCCGCCTTCTGGAACCTCCGGATATTCACCTGGAAACAGCGTGTTCAACCGCGCCTCCATCGCGCGCGCGTCGATACCCCAGCCCGACTGCACCGCGATATATTGTTTGCCATCGACCAGGAATGAGGAAGGCTGTCCGATGACGCCGGAGTTGGTGGGAAATTCCCACAAAATCTGGCCCGTCGCCGCGTCGAAGGCATGAAACATTCGGTCGTTGGTCCCGCCGCTGAACACTAGTCCGCCCGCGGTGGTCAGCA
>QHXE01000468.1:5985-7605 GCA_003222835.1 Acidobacteriota bacterium
CCGATGTGATCGGCGCCCGGAGCCATCTCAAGCGTACTCGTCGTGCCCATGAATGGGGCGCCGGGCGAATATTCGACCTCTGTAGCGGTGAATGTCGCGCAAAGATTTTCGTTCGCCGGGATGTAAAGCATGCGCGTCCTCGGGCTGAAAGCGACCGGCGGCCAATTTTTGCCTCCCCAATGCGAGGGGCAAAATTCTACTTTTTTGCCGGTCCCGGGCTTATGGTCGAGATCAACATCCGGCCGCCCCGTCTTCGGGTCTACGCTCTTGAAGACGTTTTGCTTTACGTATGGCTCGCCCTCGACGAAGTTGATCGCGCCGTCGGTGCGCTCCAGGAACCAGAGATAGCCGTCGCGGGCCACGTCAATCAAGCCCGTGATCGTCCTTCCGCCGCGCTTATAGTCGACGAGAAGCGGAGGCGAGACTTCGTCCCAGTCCCACGATTCGTTCGGATTGTACTGGTGGTAGCCTTTGATCTTACCGGTAGCGACATCGATCGCGAGGGTCGAGGCGACGAAGAGATTGTCGCCCGGGCGCTGATCGCCCATCCACGGGCCACCGTTGCCAGTTCCCCAGAACGCCAGGTTCGTTTCCGGGTCATAGTTCCCGGTCACCCAAACCGGCCCGCCACCGGTCTTCCGTGTTCGGGTCGAAAGCCGCGACGAAGCCGCGGATTCCTAGTTCGCCGCCCGACGCGCCCACCATCACTTTCCCGTTGGCAACCAGCGGCGCGAGCGACATGTAGTATCCATTCTGGTTCTCGGCAACTTTGGTGGACCAGATTTCTTTGCCGGTCTTCACGTCGATTGCAACTAGAACCGCATTGCCCGAGGCGAAAAAGACCTTGTCACCATAAAGGGCCACGCCGCGGCTCGTAGGATGGAGTAAGACAACGTCATCAGGCAATTGCTTTCGGTAGCGCCAGAGAATCGTGCCGGTCCTTACGTCAACTGCGATCACCTGGTTGCCGGGCGTAGCCACAAACATGACGCCGTCGTTCACGATCGGCACCGCCTCATGACCGTCGTTCACGCCTGTCGCCAACACCCAAACAGGCTGCAGCTGCCGGACATTCCCTGTCGTGATTTGAAAGAGCGGACTGTACCCCCAGCCGTTGTAGGTGCGCCGGACCATCAACCAGTCACCGTCTTCCGGGTTTATCAGGCGCGCAGCTGTCACCGGCCTGTAATTCTGCAGTACGGCTGGAACCGGGACGGGCGGCTGGGCCGCCGGCGTTTGTGCAGCCGGCGTTTGCGCCGTCTGCGCTGCTCCCCTAAACGCCGCTGTAAACGGCCCCGTAAAAAGCCCAGTGAAAAACAAGGGGAGCGCCCCAGCCAGCGCAACAGTACCGAGAATCCTGTAGCTGCTTTTCATATTTCTTCGGTTGGCGTAGAGACTTTATTGCACCTCGAAGGCGACTGGCGCCGTAAACGGCTTCGCAACGACCAGCGTGCCATCCATAATTTTCAGCGGCAGCGCCGGCAAATTGCGGGGCGCGGGGCCGTCGACCACCCGGGCGGCATCTTTGGGTTCGAATCTCGAGTCGTGACAGGGACAAGCCAGGAGTTGCTCATCCGCCAACCACTCGGTGACCTCGCAGCCGGTGTGGGTGCAGATGGC
>QHXE01000469.1 GCA_003222835.1 Acidobacteriota bacterium
CTTACACGTGTCGGGATCCGCAAGCGAAACCTCTGCGCGAATGATGACCGGGGGCTCAACAGGGCGGGCGTCAGACATCTTCGACAATCTTCCCTGCAGCGCGCTCGCCCAAGGAACGCAGGTGGTCGAACGAATAGATCCCGGAGTTATGGCCGTCGCTCCAGTCGATCCCGATCGCATAATTACCGATGCTCGAGATCAGGCGCGGGCTCACATCGGGTCGCACCGTCTTCGGATCGAGCAGCTTCCGGCCACTCATCTCCTCGATGCAGAGGGCGCAATGACACGCCAAGCGCAGGTCGCGGACATCGAAGTCGTCGCGGTGGCCGTCCTCCCAGAGCACGGACAGCGTCCGAGCGTCGCCGCGGCGAATGCCAATCGCCATGGTCCGAGAGCCCGACGGCCGGACGACGCTCTCCAGCCAGCTCGGCTCTCCCTCATTGCTGTCCCACCTCCACACAAAGGACTTCAGCACGGTCGCCGGAGCGGCGTGGAGCTGTTCCCCGAGCGCGGCGGCAATGGCGGCGTACGCCTGCGCGGTGACTGACTGCGGCTTGTCGACCACGATGGGACGACCCTCGTCACCGCCGGTGACGACATCGGCATCGAGGGGTATGGCACCCAGGAACGGAACCCCGACCTGCCGGCTCATCCGCTCGCCGCCGCCGCGACGGAAGATATCGGTGTTCTTGCCGCAGTGGGGGCAGGTGAAAGAGCTCATGTTCTCGACGATCCCGAGAATGGGGACGTGCACCTTCTCGAACATCCGCAGGCCGCGGCGGGCGATTTTCAGACTCACATCCTGCGGTGTCGTGACGATCACGGCGCCTGATAACGTCAGGCTCTGCGCCAGTGTCAGCTGCGTGTCGCCGGTGCCGGGCGGAAGGTCGAGAATCAAGTAGTCGAGATGTCCCCACTGCACACCGCCGATCAACATGCGCAGGTACTTACCCACCATCGGCCCGCGCAGCACTGCCGGTGTGTCGTCACCGGTGAACATGCCCATTGACATTGTTTTGACGCCGTGTCGTTCGGCCGGGATCGCCTTGCCGTCTGGGGTTGCGGCCAGCGGCCGGCCGGTCGGGATGCCCAGCATGCCGGGGATACTGGGGCCGAGGACGTCGGCGTCCACGAGCCCTATGCGCCCCCCGAGGCGCTGCAGCACGAGCGCCAGATTGACGCTCACGGTCGATTTCCCAACGCCGCCCTTACCGCTGCCGATGGCGACGATATGGCGGATCCCGGGCAGTTTCTCAGCCTTCCGCTTGCTCGCACTCAACGGCCTTTGCCAGACCTGAATCCCGATATCGGTCGCCGTTAGCCGAACGTTGTAACGGGCGATGCCTTGACGCGCGGGAGGGGCGAGCACTTCGGTTCGGATGTTGAACTTCGCGCCGTGCCACGGGCGTGTCACCTGCGATCGTGCGTACAGACAAATAAAGGCCCACCTTTATGGGTGCGGGTGTCCTTGAACAGGGCGAGCCGCTTGCCGCGGCCTCTGACCCGCCGTGCCTACCGGGCAAGAATTCGTCCGCCTTGGCGACTTTGAGAAAATCAGCCATAGCTTGATCCTTCAAATCTCAGACCTACAACCCCAATCATGCATTGCGCGTGAATCGAAAACGGCACACGTGGCCGCCTTGCGCCATGCACTCGTGAAGCTCGAGGCGGCTGCCGCTAGAGGCGGACAGCAGCGCGAGACCGAAGTGACAGATCTGTGGGTTCTTCATCGCGAGTTCGTGGAAGACGCAGTTGTCTGCTCCATGCGGAAACCCGATGCGACGCTGGAAACCGTCTGAGCGGTTGAAGGCCGAAAGCCCTGGGCAGCCGATTGAGTTTGTGCTGTGGACAAACTGCTGCAGTGAGTTGATCGGGCGTGGAAAGTTTTCTTCTCCCCGTTATGCTCAGGCTGTTACACCGAGCAGCGCATGAAGGAAGACTACTCAAACCTGTTGAGAACCCTGGTTTCGGTGCCCTCGTCGACCGCGCGCACCGGTGCCTCATTCTCACCCGCACGTTCATCGTCTCGGTTATCGTCGTCATCTTCGGTGCCACTCGTCGGGTGCGCGGGGAGAATCAATCCCTGAAACTGGCGCGAGGTGTCTAGTTCTGGGTGTGTGGTGGTCATGCAAAGATCCTCATAAACATAAGGGGGAGCCAAGTTACTTCGGCCCTTTGGGTGAGTATCCGCCTGTGTGACTTTAAGAGGCTGTCAGCAGACGACCTCCGGATTGGGTTCGCTGTGACCGAGCTTCGCGCCTGTGGTTCTCAGGTGAGCGAGGCGAGAACGCCTCGGACGTTTGAGCACTTCGCCGATCAGGGCGTTGAGCTCATCGAGGTTGACAGGATTTCTCAGCAGATAAACATCGGCGACCCGCGCAGGTTTGTCGATCTCTATGGACGTCTGAGTCGTTAGTAACACCGCGGGAACGTTGTAGCCTAACAATAGACGCGTTTTGTCGATTACTGCGAGGCCGTCATCGTCGCCAGTGAGGTCTAAATTCGTGATGATGATGTCGATAAGCGATGTCGCCATCCGCGCTCGATCGAGCGCTTCGTCTGCGTCAGCTGCCGCGAACACCTGATATCCTGCGCATAACAAATAGATCCGTAATGCGCCCAAAACCCCTCGGTCCTCCTCGATTAAGAGGATGCGGCACGTGCGGGTCGCTGGCCCGAGCGCCACGGGCCCCTCTGGGGGGTCCACAGTGGATATCATGGACCATTCGGCTGACCAGTCCTCAGGACGCGGCTCGGGCGTTGCGCTCGCCTCGCGCAGTCCTCCGCCAGCAGACCGCGATGCACGGTTCGTGAGCAGTGCGGGCTGCCGTGCTATCTCGGGCTCGGCGATCGCGAGGAAGCTGTCAATGAGATCCGCCATCACTTCGAGCGCTTGACGTTGTTGTTCGATCATTCTTACCGCCACCATGCCGGTCCCCCGAACATCCCAGTCGCTGTTGAGCCGCAGCATTGCCGTCAATGGTTCTCGCAAATCGCGGTGGGCTCCAGCCAGCAAGCGGGCCCTGGCAGTTTCGGATCGATCACGCGCTCGGCGCAAGGCGCCGGTGAGCCCTTCCCCACTTGCCAGGTCGCCCTGCCATCCTTCGCTGGCACGGGGCTTCCCCCGTGCGGCCGTTCGGGATCTCAGTCCCGCAGCCTTCAGCGCAGAGGCCGGTCCGTTAAAATGTTCCCCGGCGATGGCCGCATCGATGACGTCTGTCGCCAATGGCGCAGCACAGACGTATTCCGCGAAATCCTCTCGAAACTCGGACTGGCGATACGCTGCGGTGGCAATCAATGCTTCACGCGCTGACGGAACGGCCGGTGACAACGTTGCCGCCAGGGCCGTGAGATCCTTGGCCCCAAATGGGTTCATGGCGTTCCGACTAACGCGGATGGGCGCAGTGGACGTCAGACCGCTACGAGGCTGAGTATTCATGAACACGACTCCTCAAGCGTCCGGCGCCGTCGCACAAGCCGCTTGGGTTGCTTATGGAATCAGCCGTCGCGGTCCGCTCGCTATAGAGCGGGATGATCGCGCAGAGGCCGGGAGACGCACTACGCATGTGGAGTCCGCACGATCAACCCGCAGGCGACGCACACCGCGGTGTGCCTGCCTAGTTCGGAGGACTGGTCGGATTGCGGGCTGGCGAGAGTGGCGTGAGAATCACGCCCGAGCCAATAGATACTCGCAAGAAGAAAGAGTCACGAGCCGGCATCGAAGCTACGCTGAGTGTTATGCGATGTCCACCGCTATTCGGTCTTTTTTGGGCCTGCGCCACACACTCGCCAGCCACGGCTGCCGTTCGCGCGGCAGCCCGACTGGCCGGTAGTAGTACTCGAGCTCTGTGAACCCTGCATCTGACATGTAGCAACGCCACGCTTCAAGGCTGTGGTAAGCGCCGTAGCGCCCGCGATTCCATCCTTCCTCGTTCTCGCCGTGCGGATTGGAGCTGAACAGGACGCCCCCGGGCTTCAGTGCGGCGTGCAATTGCCGCAAGACGCGCGGCAATTCTTGGGATGGCACATGAAACAGCGCAGCGTTGGCGAAGATGCCATCAAAGCACTCCCTCGGCAGGTCAAGCTTGAGGAAATCCTGCTGCCACACTTCGCACCCAGTGTCGGCACGCGCCATCGCAGCAACGCCGGCTGCACCCTCCAGCCCGATGGCAGTGTGGCCTAGTCCGGACAAGGTCTTGAGGTCGCGCCCCGGCCCGCAACCAAAATCGAGAATCGTGAAGGGCGAATCGCCTTCGATATGTCGCAATAGCGAGGCAATGTTCTGGCTGACGTCGTGATCGCGCGTGCCAGCCCGAAATTCCTCGGCGTGCTGCTCGTAGTGCGCGAGCGTCGCAGTGGCGATCTTGTCCAGCTCGTGAGGTTCGAGCGGCTTGCCAGGCATCGAGGTGTTTCTGCGTTCGACCATTCCCCCTATCCCCGTTGTGACTCGTGGCATGCAGTGATGTTCGCAAAGAGCATCCTGATTTACGCGTCAGTTCGTACCTTTACAAGGCGAGATACGCCCCAATATAGGCAACCTGGAACAGAACAAACTCCTTACTTTGACAGGAGAGCAAAATGATGAATCTTGTGTATTATCAACCGTGGTCGCTGATGGATCGCTGGCACCGCGAGATCGACGAATTATTCACCGGGAGTTCGGGCGCATCACCCCCCGCTGTAAGCAATAGCACGGCTTGGAGGCCGCCGGTGGATTTGCAGGAGGAAAGCGACCGCTTCATCCTGCGTGCGGATGTGCCGGGCGTCGCGCTCAAGGACATCGAAGTCTCCGCCGAAGACGGCACGTTGACGGTTCGTGGCGAACGGCCGCCGAGGGAACACGTTAGCGGCGACGGCTTCGAACACATCGAACGCGTCGCGGGCACTTTCTTGCGCCGTTTCACCCTGCCGGATTCGGCACGAGCTGAGGCGATCAAGGCACGCTATGTCGATGGCGTGCTCGAGATCGAGATTCCCAAGCAGCCTCGAGTCGAGACCAAGCGGATTGCGGTAACTGTCAATTGAAGTCCGGCAACCGGGTCTAGCCTTGAGATGTTCGGCCGTGGCGGCGACAGAGTACTGTCGTCCGCCGTGGCCGCTCTCCCTTCGCGACAGTCTGAAGAGCTGGCGATGCGAAGACCGAGCGCGCTCGGTCGATGAGTCGGGGTGACGACACGAACGCGCGCGTTTGACGCCGGGCCGCGAGCCCTTGGGTCGTCGCCATGGCGGGGAGTCGCCCTCAGTTTGTAGCCTTGCGCGAGACCACTACCAGTCACGACGCCTGGACCGGCACAGAGAAAGATAGCGTGCAGGAAAGCGGCGCACCCCGGTGCAGCGATGCCAAAAAGAGGGCCGCCATCGTGGAAGATCGCGCCGCGGACCAATGCTCTGAATCCGGTCGATGTCAGGACAAACGGAGGTTCTTCAGGGACGCGCGAGCGACTCCGCCACCGATATCCGGCTTGATGACTAGTTCGAGTACAGCAACGTTGGAAAGCTCCACTTGATACTCTTCGACTTCGCGTAGGGATTCAGGTGGACTGAAATTCCACTGCTGGCGAACAATCTCATTAAGTGCGCTCCCGGGATCCGAAGACCACCGCAAAACGAACTCTTGCGTACGCCGCATTTCGCCTTCCTCAAAAATAAGGGATATGCACCTGAACCTCTGCGGGTGATCGAAGATCAGTCGAATCGTTTGGCTGCCCGGCGCTGCCGCACGCCAGCCTCGCGCATCTGTGGAGACGAAGGCCGACTCGACCGGAAAGTCCTTGTCTTCCGACGTGACCTCAACCACGGCTGCACGCTCGATATCTAACCAACCTTCCCCGCAAGCCCGAATACGCTCTGCGGTCGGGGTGATGAGGCGCTTTCGCATTTTGCCAGTCTACTCCGTTCAAGCCGCGCCGGTAGAACACAAGCCCGAGGCGGTAAAACACGCGTAAGCGGTAACCACCCGGCGTTCTGGCCTAGCGCGCGAGGGGCGTGCGGGTCGGAGCGCAATGGATTGTCAGCGAAGTGATGCTCCGACTGCCGCGCGTCTCGCGAGGATTGTCGCCCAGCAGGCGGTGACTTGGTACGCGTCGTAGCCGATCCTGAGGAATCGCAGAATTCCCGGCACCACGCGGTGCACGCAAGAAACGAGATCCCGGAAGTCATCGAGCTCGTGGAGTGACTGGACCGACTGCCAGCCTTGGCCGGGCGCAAGCGGCGGCAGGTTCCGCCTCATGCGCGCGAACGCTGCGGAGCGCCTGAGCGCAGATGGCTTCGCGCAACTGTGCCTCGAGCTCGACCTTCCACACGAGCGTGGCAAACATCAGAATCACATCCGAGGGGGTTCTGATTGTCCAATGGCGGCTCGCGCCGAGGTCGAGCTTCGTCCAAATCGAATAATTGTGAAATCCTTATCGAACATCGGTACCCGCGTGCCGCGGACACTGATCTTCTTGCGACCGTTGGATGCCGCCTTCTTTGTTGCCATATGAATCAATAATCTCTCAGTCGGCGCGCCATTGCCAGTGGCTGGCATCCCGCAACGGATTGATGACCCTGAGTCCCGCAAAGTGCTGCTCGTTGTCCTGTCAGCGGTTCCATTTCGCCACGTTCGGAGAATCATTCCTTGCGGAATGCGAGCACGTTCTGGGATTGCGCGTTCGGGCCGCTCGGTTTAACCGTCGCCGCCGCGCGCTGCAGCAGAGCCGGCGACACGTTCCAGCGGTGTCCGTCGTCGGTCAC
>QHXE01000470.1 GCA_003222835.1 Acidobacteriota bacterium
GCAGGTTTTGAATGGCGAGTTGGGGGCGTTCCGAAGCGTTTCATTCAACATCGGCGAGCAATTCGAAGTCGTCACCGTCAGTTTCGATGTGCGCGAAACGCCGCAGCTAGCATTGGCCAAAAAGCAGACATACATCAAGGGCTATAACCGTCCCAGTGGCGAAGCAGGCTGGCATTTTCTGACCGGCGATGAAGCCAACATCAAGAGACTGACTGAGGCAGTCGGCTTTCGTTATGCCTGGGACGAGCAGACAAAACAGTTTGCGCACGCCAGCGGCATCATGCTGTTAACGCCTGAGGGAAGACTGGCGCGCTACTTTTACGGCATTGATTATCCACCAAAGGATTTGCGGCTTGCGCTGGTAGAAGCTTCGCAAAATAAGATCGGTACGCCGGTCGATGCGCTGATGCTTTATTGTTATCACTACGATCCGGCAACGGGAAAATATGGCGTGGTGGTGATGAATGTGATGAGACTGGCGGGAATCGTGACGGTGATTTTGATTGTGGGGATGATTTTGGTTTTGAGAAAACGCGGTCCGAACTCGGCGTTGGCAGCGAGAGAATCTGAGATTTCTCCGTGAAACTCAGTGGAGCCTCCGTCTCTCTGTGGTGAAAAATCTTCATAAACATTCACGACAGAGGCACCGCGATCGCACAGAGGTTCACGGAGAGATTGGATCTCAAATTTGAAATTTAAGATCTAAAAGAATGCAATCGTGGTTTCCATTCATTCCGGAAAGTGCATCAACCCTGTCGGGCGACGTTGATGCCGTCTATTTCTATATCTCTGGCGTGACCATTTTTTTCACGACGTTGATCTCGCTGGTCGTCATTTTCTTTGTCATCCGCTATCGGCGCCGCAATCCGTTCGAGATTCCGCGGCCCATCGAAGGTTCGACGAAACTTGAGACACTCTGGTCAGTTATTCCCCTGGTGATTGCGATGAGCATCTTCGTGTGGGGAGCGAAGGTTTATTTTGCAGAGTATCGTCCACCGAAGAATGCCCTGGAAGTTTATGTTGTCGGCAAGCAGTGGATGTGGAAGTTCCAGCACTCGACCGGTCAACGCGAAATCAATGAGTTGCATATTCCGGTTGGTCAAAAGATCAAGTTGATCATGGCCAGCGAGGATGTGATTCACGACGTGTTCGTCCCCGCCTTTCGTATCAAGGCTGACGTGGTGCCCGGCAAATACACCTCCGAATGGTTCGAAGCGACCAAGCCAGGACGTTATCATTTTTTCTGCGCCGAATATTGCGGCATGAATCATTCCGGCATGGGCGGCTGGGTGGTGGTGATGGAGCCGTCGGAGTTTGACAATTGGCTGAGCGGCAACGTTAGCCAATTATCGCCGGCAACCGCGGGACAGCAGATGTTCGAATCGCTCGGCTGCGCTTCGTGTCACGGAGCGAACGGCGAAGGCGGCCGCGGGCCCGCTTTGCTGGGATTGTTCGGCAGCAACGTGGTTTTGAATAACAACCAAACAGTGAGGGCGGACGAAGGCTATGTGCGCGAATCGATTCTGAATCCGCAGGCGAAGATCGTTTCCGGATTCGGACCAATCATGCCTTCGTTCCAGGGGCAGGTGAATGAAGAGCAGCTTTTGCAGTTGGTCGCGTTTGTGAAATCTTTATCGACGACGAAGCCAGAGACACCGACTACGAAGCCGCCGGCAAATGTTAATGCTAAGCCGAGCGTCACATTGAAGTGAAGGAAAACTCCCTTTCCCTTTGGGAGAGGGTTGGGGTGAGAGTCTAGCGAATTGGGCCACCTCTTCTCTCTTGATTGTTGTCGCGGATGCAAAATGGTTAGGCTCAAGTCTGTGCGAGAGGGACAGAGTTTTGATGGTGTATTGTTAAGGTCGCCTTAAGCCCTCACCCTAACCCTCTCCCAAAGGGAGAGGGAAAACGGGAACAATGGATCTCTGAATTACATGGAAGAATTCGAAGTACCAAAACCGCCGCGTACCAATTACCTCAACGCTGAATACGGCGTGAAGTCGTGGCTGCTGACGAAAGATCACAAGCGCATCGCCCTGCTCTATCTGGGCGGGATCAGCTTCTTCTTTTTCATCGGCAGTCTTTACGCGATGGCGATTCGTCTGGAGTTGCTCACTCCCCAAGCCGACCTCACACAGTCGAGCACCTATAACAAGATGTTCACCCAGCACGGGATCATCATGGTCTTTTTCTTTTTGATTCCGTCGATTCCGGCAACGCTCGGCAACTTTCTCGTGCCCATGATGATTGGCGCGAAAGACCTCGCCTTTCCGCGCATCAATCTGCTGAGCTGGTATATCTACATACTCGGCGGACTCTTCACGATCTATGCGTTGTTGGCCGGTGGCGTCGATACGGGTTGGACTTTCTATGTGCCTTACAGCACGACGTTTTCAAATTCATATGTGATTGCAACCGGACTCGGAATATTCATCGCCGGTTTTTCATCGATCCTGACGGGGCTGAACTTCATCGTCACGATTCACACCATGCGCGCTCCGGGCATGACCTGGTTCCGTTTGCCCCTGTTCATCTGGGCCCACTACGCGACCAGCCTGATCATGATTCTGGGGACGCCGGTGATAGCAATTACGATCCTGCTCGTCGCCTTCGAGCGTCTGGCGCACATCGGTATCTTTGATCCCGCAGCCGGCGGTGATCCGGTCTTGTTCCAGCATCTTTTCTGGTTTTATTCGCACCCGGCGGTTTACATCATGGTGTTGCCCGCGATGGGCGTGGTCAGCGAATTGATCGCCAACTTTTCGCGCAAGAACATCTTTGGCTACAAGTTCGTGGCTTTCTCGAGTCTCGCGATTGCGGTGTTTGGCTTTTTGGTTTGGGGACATCACATGTTCGTCGCCAGCCAATCAGTTTATGCCGGGATGATCTTCTCGATCCTAAGCTTCGCGGTCGCAATCCCATCGGCGGTCAAGGTTTTCAACTGGACGGCGACGCTTCACAAAGGATCGATCTCGTATGACACGCCGATGCTTTATGGCCTTGGGTTCATCGGCTTGTTCACGATCGGCGGATTGACGGGGCTGTTTCTGGCGTCTTTGGCAACGGACGTTCACCTCAGCGACACCTATTTCATCGTCGCGCATTTTCACTACATCATGGTCGGCGGAACGCTGCTGGCTTATCTTGGTGGCCTGCACTATTGGTGGCCCAAGATCAGCGGCCGCATGTATCCGGAAGGTTGGGGACGTTTTTCCGCCCTCATAATCTTCGTCGGATTTAATCTGACATTCTCGCCGCAGTTCGTACTCGGTTATATGGGTATGCCGCGCCGTTATCATACTTATCCGGCGGATCTGGTTTCATGGCAGGTGTTGCATGTGCTGTCAACGGCAGGCGCGTCCATACTCGGAGTCGGTTTGCTGATTCCCTTGATCTATCTGGTCTGGTCGATGCGCTATGGCCGTATTGCCGAAGCGAATCCCTGGCATCTGCCTGGTCTGGAGTGGCAGACGGCTTCGCCACCGCCGACGCAGAATTTCTACGAAACGCCAATCGTGACGTCCGAGGCTTACGAGTTCGCACCGCCGGAAGCCAAAGAAATTGTGGGGAGGTTCGAACGGCAGAAGCGGGTGGAGATTTGACTACGTGAGAGCATTGCAAAATGAAAATTGAAAAATGCAAATTGCAAATTTGCTCGGCGGTCATGCCGTACTCCGGCTCAAATTTGAAATTTGCATTTTTCAATTTGCATTTTTCATCAATTTTCAATTTCCGAATCTTAAGCACGAGTTTTGTAGGGTGAATATTGCCGGAAGATCTAGCCATAACACACGAACACGCCAAGCAGCAACGCGAAGCCGGCACGCTCGGCATGTGGGTGTTTCTCGTCACTGAGATCATGTTCTTTGGCGGGATGTTTCTAGCGTACACGCTTTATCGCTACAAATACCCGGATGCTTTCGCGGTGGCGAGCAATCACCTCGACATCAGGCTGGGCGGCATCAATACCGCGGTGCTTATCGTCAGCAGCTTTACCATGGCGATGGCCGTCTTCAGCACGCAAGTTGGAAAAAGACGCAACTCGATCGTCTTCCTGCTGATGACTATGGCATTGGGTCTGACATTCTTGGGAATCAAAGCGATCGAGTATCACGACAAATATCGAGACAGCCTGATTCCCGGCACGCTAATTCCCGGTCGTCCTTTCAGTCCCAATCCCCATGAATTGCATCTGCCGCCAGGCATGCCTATCGGAAACGTCGAGATCTTCTATTGGATTTATTTCGCGATGACCGGCATGCACGCGCTGCACATGATTATTGGCGTGGGAATTCTGACCGTGATTACGATTCTAGCGGTGCGTGGCCGCTTCAGTCCCGAGTATCACGCGCCGGTAGAAATCTCAGGACTTTACTGGCACTTTGTGGATATTGTTTGGATATTCTTGTTTCCGCTGCTCTATTTATTAGGCCGGCATTTGGAAGGACATTTGGGATGATTGCGGATTGCGGAATTCGGAGCGCGGATTCATTTACTGATCGCTGACATCTGATCTATGAGCGAGCACATAGTTTATCCACGCGTTTACGTCGTAATTTTTCTCGCCCTGCTGGTGGGTACAGGCGTGACCGCATGGGTTGCCTTTTTTAACTTTCCTGGCCCGTTGAATGCCGTGGTCGCCCTCACGATCGCGGTCATCAAAGCGACGCTCGTCATTCTTTATTTCATGCACGTGCGTTACAGTCCGCGGCTGATAGCTTTGATCATTGCGGCGGCGCTTTTCTGGATGGCGATTTTATTCGCGTTGACGATCAGCGATTATTCTACACGGGCGTGGCTGCCGCTAAGTTGACCCCGTTCAGAGTTCATCAAGCTTGCGGCCTTGTGTCAGTACCGCGAGCGGTAGCGACCGGATCCTACCAGGCGCGTGTGATCGCCGGCGATACTTCTTCTCTCAAAATAGATTGCATGATCCGGTCGCTACCGCTCGCGGTACTGACACGAGAGCAACCTGAAGGTTGAACTCTTAACCCTCGATTCCGGACTCTCAGTCGCCGAGAAAGAATTGTCCATCGCGCACGTTAATCACTCTCTGACAATTCGTGCATTTAAGTTGTAAGGTCGCATCCGATGTTCTGATGGTGGCACCACAGTTGGGACAAGGCGCAGTGACCTCGTTTGTCTTGAAGAGATCGCGCATCATGAAGATCGGAATGATTAGACCGGCCACGAGCAGCGGGATGCCGAAAATCAAGCCGATGTTGGTTCCCTGTCCAAGCGTAAGGCTAATCACGAGCCCGGCGATGAACAAGATCAGGCCGACGGCAATGCTGAACGAGAATCCATAAGCGCTATCGAACGTACGCCCAGGTTTTACTCTGTCAGTCTCTTGTGCCATGCGCGCCCCCACGGAAGTTTGAGACGACTTTTACTCGACTGAATCACGGTTGTCAAACGCAGTGTGTCAGAAGCCCGACCGTCAGGGAGGGCGCGACATTGCGAGGCACCCTCCCTGACGGTCGGGTTTCTGATACCGCGGCGAAGCTGCTAGACTATGCGTTTTCATTAACCTGAGAAATCTGATCCAACAGCCATGAACAACGAAACTTCCTTTGAAATCTTCTTGAACCATCACGACGAAGAAGCTTGGTCGGCGACGCTGGCTACGCTGCAGCGATCGATTCACGAAGTGGATCGTAACGCGACCCAAATCTGGTTCGCGTTCTATCCGTTACCGCTATATCGCGCGCTGGAACAAGCTGACGACCGCGCGAAGCTGGCGGCGCAATTGCTCTTGCTGGGCGACTACGAATTGAAAAACCAGATCGATACTTCGCATCGGTTTCTTTACGGTCATCGCTTCTGGCCGGAAGTTAAGAAGGCGATCGAGCAACATGCTGATCAGTCCACGGAAGGGGGAGTAGGGTGTGGGGTGTCGGGTGTGGGGACTTCTGTCCTACACCCAACGCCCAACACCCAACACCCAATCTCATCACAGACTAAAGTCTATGCTACATCGCTTGCCGATCAAATTCTCGAGTTGGCACGCGCCGTCGCCGAAGAGTCAAAGGTCGACGAATCGCTGCTGGTAGGCATCACCGCCGTGGCTTTCATGACCGTGCAACAAGCGGGCTTGTTGGCGTTCAAACGCGCGCCGGGCGCCGTCAAAATTGATCGCAAGCATGCGAAGAAGTCTCCCGAACAAGTCTTGCGCGAGCGCGCGAAAGATGACAGTCAGGGTCTCCTGGGTTTTCTGCGCACCGTGAACAAGCAATGGACCGTAACCTGGGATGAAAACGATTCCAGAGCGAACTACAAACTTCGCGAACTTCAGGATCTCGCCTGGGGCGCGGCCAGCGATCAGTCGCGCGACTGGAAGGCCATCGATCCGCGCCGCGTTGAAGGACCAATTCCTGTCGAATGCCGGTCCGCTTCTTGCGGCACATGCTGGGTCGGTGTGCTCGGTGGCGCCGAGAAACTCGCCGACGTAGGCGCGCGCGAAGGAAAGAAAATCAAGGAGTTCGGTTACATCGACACGGCTGAACCGAAGCCGGTGATTCGTCTCGCCTGCCAGGCGCAAGCACAAGGCGCGGTCTCAATTGTAATTCCGCCGTGGAACGGGCAATTTGGAAAATATCTGCGGTCGTTGAAAGAAGGTGATGACCAGTCGTTGAGAGCGGTTTCTCATCCGGAGAGCGAACCGAAGACTGAAACAATTCAGTGACGGTCACCTGTTGACGAACCGTTTGTAGCTTAATTAATAGTTTCTCTTATCATTTGCATAAAATAACAAAGATGGGCGAAGTTAAAGTAGAGATCGAATTAGAGAATACGCTCGATCGTGGCATGGCACTTCGCGGCCTTCTACCCGACGATCAGGTTATAGTCGGTCCACCTAACAGCGAGCCTTTGCTTGGCCACGTGGTGCTTGAAATCATGGATTTGCTGGTCGATCCGCTGCAGCAAAAACTTACTCCTCGCCCGGAATCGCCATTCCTGCCAGAACTCAAACTGAAGTGAAAAAGACTGCGGCATACTCGCCGTTGTGGCTGGTACTCGGCGCCGCGATCCTCTGGAGCACGGGCGGCCTCTTCATCAAAGCAACCAGTCTTTCGGCGATCGAGTTGTCGTTCGGGCGTTCGCTGCTGGCGGCAATCACGATTGCGATCTTCACGCGTCGCGAAGGTCTGGGGATCAATCGCATCAGCGCAATCACCTCGATACTCTACGCGGCGCTGCTGATTCTGTTCGTGCTCGCCACGAAGCTGACGACCGCGGCCAACGCGATCTTTCTGCAATACACTGCGCCGGTTTATGTTCTGATTCTGGAACCAATTTTCTATCAAGAGAAGTTTCGCTCACGCGACTTAATTACGGTTGCTGCTTGCGTCGCTGGGATGTCGCTGTTCTTCGTGGGCAAGCTACGCCCGCAGGATGTAAACGGAAATTTGCTGGCGCTGGCGTCGGGAGTATGCTTCGCGCTTTTCTTTCTGTTGCTCCGGCATTCGAAGGCGCGAGCTGTGAACCGTGCCTCGTCAGCAATCTACGGCAACCTGCTTGTCGTCTTGATTTGCGCGCCTGCATTTTTCGGCGCATGGCAGCGAGGAATTGGCGCAAGCGATTTCGCACGTATTGCCTATCTTGGCGTGGTGCAGATTGGATTCGCTTACCTCCTCTTCACGCTGGCGATGGCGCGCGGTGTGCGGTCGCTCGATGCGGGCATCATTGGCTACATAGAACCGGTCTTGAATCCCATCTGGGTCTTCCTTTTCATTGGCGAGCGGCCATCAGCTTGGGCGATTGTAGGCGGTGGGATCATCATCGTGTCAGTCATCTGTCACATGCTGCTCGAGACGAAGAGAAAAGGGACAAGACAAATTGCTTTGGCAAAGAATAACTAGAGCATCCATTGATTGCGATTGTCATAGTATGCGGGCGATCGATCCGGGTAGCGCTTCTTGTATTTCTGGTAACGCTCGTGCCAGTACTTATATCGACGATCCGATGAGTGAAGCTTCTTGTGCGGGATGGCGCGCAGGTGATCTTCGATCTTGTGCATGTTTCTTGAGTTGAAACGCCAGTCGTAATTTCCGAGATCGTAGAGGGTCGTTAGGCCATAACCTTTAATGCGGCCGGTCATGTCGATGTAAGGATCGAAGTAACTCCACACCAACTGTCGCAGATTTGGAAAGACCGGCTTCCGCCCGTGCAAACCAATGTCTCGCGAACGGCCAATCGATCCCCATCGTCCGTCTTTCTGAAAAACGAAGAGGACATGGTCGAGCAAATCCACTGATTCGATGTCCAACAAGAGCGGCGGAAGCCCCCAATGTTCCAGGATCACAGCAGCGGCAACGGCGGCTTCCAAACAGTGCGCTTCGTTTCTTTTCACCACCTCGCGAAACGAGCGCATGGTGCCGCCCCGCCTTTCCCAGTTGTAAGGCAGCGAAGTCAGCCAGCGTTGGACTTGCGGTGGCGTGCTCAGTCGCTGGATCAAGTTCCTCTCTTTTGCAGTGAAGGCTTCACGCGGCGGCGGTCCGATCATATGGAAGGAAGTAGCATAGACTTTAGTCTGTGTAAATCGTCAAAATGCTCCGCAAACTATAATGCACCGCGTGACTCAAAAATCAGTGGTTTCTCGAAGTGTGCGACTCGGTTCGTCCGCTTGCTTCTAACATCAGTCTAATGTCAGACTTAGATTCAATTATCTACCGCAATTCGTGATCGAAGATCGGAGCACATCATGAGTTCTCCTGTACAGAAAACAATCGAACGTAATCCGGCGAAGCCGCTCAGCACCAACGTTCATCTGCTCAATTGGGTTGAGAAGATGGCAAACCTGACCAAGCCTGGCGCGGTTCACTGGGTCGACGGCTCGCCAGAGGAGGACGAGGCGCTGAAAGCTGAGATGGTCGCGAGCGGCACCCTCATCAAGCTCAACGAGGAACTCTGGCCCGGTTGTTATTACGCGCGTTCGCACCCGAGCGACGTCGCGCGTGTCGAAGACCGCACTTTCATTTGCTCGCTCTCGAAAGACGCGGCTGGTCCTACGAATAATTGGGAAGAGCCATTTCAAATGCGTCGGAAATTGAAAGAGCTCTTCGACGGCTCGATGAAAGGACGAACCATGTACGTACTTCCGTTCAGCATGGGCCCGATTGGTTCGCCCATGTCGCAGAT
>QHXE01001101.1 GCA_003222835.1 Acidobacteriota bacterium
TCAGTAGGTGAGAACCGCTGACTCTCCTACAATCCTCTTCTTATCCGCGCCGCCTGCAAGGTGTTTCGCATCAACATCGCCACGGTCAGCAAACCCACGCCGCCTGGAACGGGAGTGCGTCGTCCCGCCACAGCGTCCGCTTCCGACGGGTGAACGTCGCCCACTAACGTGTAGCCACGGTTTTTGATTGCTTCGGTTCGCTTCTCGGCTTGGCTGCCAAACAATTCTATCGCTTCGCTTGCATCAGTGATCTTGTTGATGCCAACGTCAATCACGGTGGCGCCGCGTTTGATGTAATCACCACGAATGAAAGCCGCCCGTCCAATCGCGGCAACGAGAATATCCGCCTGGCGCGTTACGCTTGCCAAGTCTCGCGTGCGCGAATGACAAATTGTCACCGTGGCATTCTGCCGCAACAGCAGGTTTGCTATGGGGCGCCCGACAACCTGGCTGCGGCCGACCACGCATGCGTTGGTTCCCGCGATTTCAATCTTATTTCGCTCCAGCAGTTCGATAATTCCCGCCGGCGTGCAGGGCACGAAACGCGGACGGCCCAGCGCGAGCAAGCCGACGTTGATTGGATGAAAGCCGTCAACGTCCTTCGCCGGATCGATGGCCTCGATGATCGATGCTTCGTCGATCTGCTTAGGCAGAGGCAACTGCACGAGGATCCCATCGACATCGTCGCGTCGATTCAAATCCATGACAAGGTCAAGCAACTCCTCCGTGCTGGTTGTCGCGGGAAGCGTGTGCTGCTCTGAACGCAATCCCGTTTCAGCAGAGGCCCGCACTTTGTTCCGTACGTAGACCGCGGACGCCGTATCATCGCCAACCAAAACCGCGGCCAGACAGGGCTGCACGCCTCGATGTTCACGGATGCGATTAACCTCTTCGGTAACTTCTCTCTTGATTTGCTCAGCAAGCTGCCGCCCATCCAGAATCTCTGCGCGGTGTTTCTGTTCTGCCATCATTCGCGTTAATCCTAGCATATAATTCTAAGCCGCAGAGGGCACATAGGATCAGTTTCAGAACCGCGAGCGGTGGCGACCGGATCAGCAAGACAACTTGACCAAAGGACTGAAATCTTGTCGTGATGGTAGGCACGCCGCCGGATCCGGTCGCTACCGCTCGCGGTTCTGAAACGACCTCTGCGTGGAACTCCGCGGCCGCTGCGGTTAAACTCCTGAAATGGCTTCAACACGAGTTTCGATCATGAACACAACCGGAGAATCACGTCTTGTCATTGTTCTGCTCTTGGCCTGCATCGCTGGGCTCGTGGTCGGTTGTCGCTCACGCCGCTC
>QHXE01001102.1 GCA_003222835.1 Acidobacteriota bacterium
GAGCGTTTGTGGCATTCAGGATCCCTCTTTCAGGTATTCCATGCGCTGTTCTGAGTCGGTCTCCAGTGCGCAGTACACGTGCGGCTTCATGTGAAACATCAGCCAGTCCTGCAGGTAGCCGCGCGGTTTCCCGTACTTGAATAGGATGAGCGCCGGAATACTCAACACGGGAACCACGTACTGCAGGAACACGTTCATCGGAATACCGAACATCTCTCGTTGCAAGAATCGGCCGAACATGTTCATCACGACCGCCAGGCCGAGGATGACGAACAAATCCTCGAATTCCAGGTAAAGAAAAGTCACCTTCGTTGCCAGGTTCCTTGGAACCGGTGTCACTGTAAGTGCCGTGGGCTTTTCCTGTCTCGCTCGTGAATTTGCATCGCCGCAATTCCCCTTAACTAACGCCTGCCGTGCCTTTCGTCACGAAGAACTCGCCGAGCCGGAGTAGGCCCGAGGCCATGAGGCACAGGATGGCCCCCAGGAAATGCCGGGTATGGTTGAACTGGTGGTGGACCTGGTGTTCAAACAGTCCGCCAAACTTCAGCGCGCCCACCGCCACGTGCATTCCGGCATATACGGGCAGAATGACATTCGCGAACCAATCCACCAGGTTCAACAGCGAGTTCCAGTAGAGATCTGGGTTGTTCCATCCGAGTTGGCCGGTGAACTTCTCGAACATGCGCAGGAGGCCGGAAACCATTAGGCACATCAGCCCTCCGTAGGCCCATGTCGAATAGAGATTGTGATAACCGCGTGCAAACTGGATCACGGCAACCGCGATGAACAATGCTCCGAGGGTGGGCATGATCACGTTGCCGGCCCAGTTCGTCAGGTTCAGGATTCCGTTATAGAAAGACATATTTCCTGCCAGTCGCTACATCATCTTGGTGATCAGTTTCCAGACTGCCGAGACCGTCAGTAGACCAACGGTTGCACCGACTATTGGCAAGACCGGTCTGCGGGAAACAAAGTTCCAAATGGCTCCGATGACTGCCAGTCCGGCGGCAATCGGGCAGATGGTGCCGGCCATATAATTCCACAAGCTATCGAGTACGTCCGCGGTGGCGAAGGACGTGCCGCTGTTATAGCCCTTGATTAGAGTAAGTGTTGTTTGAATCGCGAGCAGAAACATTGCGGCGATAACCGAAGGGAGCGGATGGCCGCCTTGAATTGTGTCGAGAATCGCCCGCAGGACGAAGAATGCGGCAAAAGACGTCGCAAGCCTGGTCATCACGAAATTCTGTACGAAGTTTGAAAGGTCAGTCTGGAGGTTGGCCATCCAGCCCGTACCGATGCCGCCGTTCGGCAGAGGCGCAGGCACTCCGAATGACGGGAACCAACTGATGAGTTGCGGCAGAGTGAGGAACACGATCGCCCAGAACATCCATTTCGCGAAGTTTCCCCCGACCAACGCGTCGGGGATGGATCCTTGCCGCAGGCTGAGTCCCGCTAGCACCAGGCAAATGATGGCTGCAGACGGCGCAAGCAGCAGCATCACTCGGCCTCCCCCGTCGCGCCTGCCGAAAGTGGGTCTAAGTAACTCCACCAGTGCCTTGGGCAATCCAGAACTCCAGCAGTCGTGTGACGCCGGAGACCATGAGAAGTCCGATTGCCGTGAACACCCACTTGCCGAATCCACGCCCCATGGCGAATGAGCCGATCGCCATGAGTGCTGCGCCGCCGGCGCCAACGGGTGCGATTACGTTGCCGATCCAGTTGATGAGGTTCAGGAACGTGCCTTCGGGCT
>QHXE01000471.1:0-6203 GCA_003222835.1 Acidobacteriota bacterium
GAAACTGAAGTGCTTGAAATCGGCCATGTCGCGATGAAGCATTTGTTCGAGACGAACCCCGACTTGGCTGAATCCATTAGTTGGACGATTGCCGAGCGCCGCGCGAGCTTGGCAGCGGGTTCTCAACAGCTTCCCCAAGCCAGCATTGAAGAGTCCGCCGGACTGCTGTCATCCATCAAGCGATTCTTCGGCCTGCGGTAGAAACCGACCATAAGAATTGGCAATCCACTTCAACGATCCAAAACTTTCCGGCCCAGGCAGAGCGCTATCCTAAGGATGTCCTAGCCCCGAAAGCGGACTTGACAACAACACACTCAGCCTTTATTATGACGATGCGCTCAGGGCGGGGCCCCTGAGTCATAGACCGAGTAATAACAAAATCAGGAGGTTAGTTATGAGTATCATTCGTTACGACCCATTCCGTGATTTGCGGGCGCTTCAGGATGAAGTCAATCGTCTGTTTACCGGCAATATGGCCCGGTTTGACGACGAGGGTATTGCCCGCGGTTCGTGGAGTCCAAGCGTAGACATCTACGAAAACAAGGACCAGATCGTGCTCGAGGCGGAATTGCCCGGCATGAAGCGCGAAGACTTTGATCTTTCCGTCGAGAACAACGTGATCACCCTTCGTGGGGAGCGTCACTTCGAAAAGAAGGACGAAACGGACAACTACCATCGCGTCGAGCGCGCCTATGGCGGTTTCCTGCGATCCTTCACGTTACCGAATTCGGTTTCGGGCGAAGGAGCGACGGCAGACTATCGAAATGGCGTCTTGCGCGTGGTTCTTCCTAAGAAAGAGGAGACCAAGGCTCGTCGCATCGAAATCAAAAGCGAAGGCGGCGAGGAGTCCAGGACGATCGAAGCCAAGCCTGAGACTGCAAGAGCTGCAGCCAAATAAAACGTCTCCGGTTAGGCGAACTCAGCGGGGCACTGGCATACGGACCAGTAGCCCCGCTTACTTTCCTCGGAACGAGCTTTGTAGTTAACTTTTGTAATGCGTTTAGACAAGTTTACACTTCGTGGGCAGGAAGCCATCCAGGCCGGCATTGAACTGGCTGAGCGGAATCAGAATCAGCAGGTCGAACCCGAGCACGTTCTGTGCGCGATGCTCGAACAGCCGGAGGGAATTGTGCGTCCGCTGCTTGGCAAGTTGGGGGCGAACGTGCAGGTTGTGCTCAACGATTGCCAGGCGGCCATCGCGCGCTTTCCGAAAGTCCAGGGAGGCCAACAATATTTCAGTCCTCGCTTGACCCAAATATTCACCGCGGCGCAAAAGCAGGCTGAGAAGATGCAGGACGAATATATCTCGACCGAACATCTGCTCGTGGCGATCGCTGAAGAGAAAGATGGTGAGAGCGGAAAGCTTCTCCGCCAGCACGGGGTCAATCGGGATGACTTGCTTAAAGCGGTTGAGCAGACGCGCGGTGGCGCTCGCGTCACCGATCAGAATGCGGAAGCGAATTACCAGGCGCTGGCGAAGTACGCGCGCGATCTCACCGATTTGGCGCGCCAGGGAAAACTCGATCCGGTGATTGGCCGCGACGACGAAATTCGCCGCACCATTCAGGTACTCTCGCGTCGCACAAAGAACAATCCCGTGCTGATCGGCGAGCCTGGCGTCGGTAAGACGGCGATCGTCGAAGGCCTGGCTCAGCGTATTGTCTCAGGCGACGTGCCAGAGACTCTGCGTAATAAGCGCTTGGTCGGTCTGGATCTCGGCTCAATGCTTGCCGGCGCGAAGTATCGTGGGGAATTCGAGGATCGCTTGAAAGCAGTACTCAAGGAGATCGAGAACGCGCAGGGTCAGATCATTCTTTTCATCGACGAATTACACACACTGGTCGGCGCCGGCGCGGCGGAGGGCGCAATCGACGCTTCGAACATGTTGAAGCCGGCCTTGGCGCGTGGTGACCTGCGTTGCGTCGGGGCGACGACGCTGAACGAATACAAGAAATATATTGAGAAAGACGCAGCGCTCGAACGTCGCTTCCAGCAGATTTACGTCGGCGAGCCGAGTGTGGAAGACACGATTGCGATTCTGCGTGGTCTGAAGGAGCGGTACGAAGTTCATCACGGCGTGCGCATCAAAGATTCAGCGATTGTCGCCGCCGCTACGCTTTCGAACCGCTACATCAGCGATCGCTTCCTGCCTGACAAAGCAATCGATCTAATTGACGAGGCCGCGTCTCGCCTGCGAATTGAAATTGACTCGCTGCCGCAGGAAATCGACCAGCTTGAGCGCGAAATAATGCAGCTCGAAATCGAACGCCAGGCGCTGCAAAGAGAAGAAGACGAACGTTCGAAGGCTCGGCTCAAAGAGATCGAGCAGCGCATCGCCGATTTGCGTGAAACGTCTTCGGGAATGAAAGCCAAATGGCAATCGGAAAAGGAAGCAATCGAGCATATGCGGACAGCGAAAGCCGAGCTGGAGCAATTGCGTCTGCAATTGGATCAGGCCCGTAATGCCGGCGATCTCGCGAGGGCTTCCGAGATTCAGTATGGAAAGATTCCCGAACTGGAACGAAAGCTCGAAGCTGAGCAGTCTAAGCTGGCGAAAATTCAGACTGACGGCGTCACGTTGAAAGAAGAAGTCGATGAAGAAGACGTGGCCGAAGTCGTTGCCAAATGGACCGGCGTTCCGGTTTCAAAAATGCTCGAAGGCGAAATGCAGAAACTTCTGACCATGGAAGATCGCCTGCGCGAGCGAGTGATTGGCCAGGAGGAAGCGCTTGAAGCGGTGGCGAATGCTGTGCGGCGCGCCCGCGCGGGCTTGCAGGATCCAAATCGTCCAGTTGGCTCGTTTGTCTTCTTGGGGCCAACGGGCGTCGGCAACACTGACACAGCTCGGGCGCTCGCTGAATTTCTGTTCGACGACGAAAGAGCAATGGTGCGCCTCGACATGTCTGAGTACATGGAGAAGCATGCCGTGGCGCGCATGATCGGCGCCCCACCGGGTTATGTTGGTTACGAAGAAGGTGGGCAGTTAACGGAAGCAGTTCGTCGCCGGCCTTACAGTGTGATCCTCTTCGACGAAATCGAGAAAGCGCATGCGGATGTTTTCAACGTGCTCTTGCAGATCCTGGACGATGGTCGCCTGACGGATTCGAAAGGCCGCACGGTCGATTTTAAGAATACCGTTTTGATCATGACTTCCAATCTCGGTTCTCGCGAGATTCTGGAAGTCAGCGATGACGAAAAGCAAGTGCGCGAGGCGGTCACTCAGGTTCTGCACGAACACTTCAAGCCGGAGTTTTTGAATCGTATCGATGACATAGTCATCTTCCATCGCTTATCCCGAGAGCAAATCAATCAAATCATCGACGTGCAGCTCGAACGCCTGCGGGCGATGTTGCACGACCGCAACGTCTCCCTCGTCCTTGAAGACTCAGCGAAGCAATTGCTCGCGCGCGAAGGCTACGATCCTAATTTTGGCGCCCGACCGCTAAAGCGCGCGATTCAGACACTAATTCAGAACCCGCTCGCGATGAAACTCCTGCGGGGAGAGGTGCTTCCGGGCCAGACAGTGTTTGTATCGGCTCGCGACGGTGAGATGAAATTTACTACAGAAGTTGCCGCCGCAGCGTAAATTCATTAGAGTGTCCGCGCGGGTTTGCCTGGCGAGGATTGCTGGCAACAAATTTGCTTGCTGAGACGGTCGGCAGATTCTTGTTGCACTGAAACGCAACGATGAATATGCTCTAAACATCAAAAGGGCGCTCGCGTGATGCAATTTCGAGCAAACTGAAGCGGAGATGGTTAAAAAGTAAGTCGAGAAAACAAATGGCGGACCTGGAAGCATATCGAGACAAATTTGGAGATAGCGGGCAGCGTGTACTTCAGAATGCTCTGACTGAATCACAACGCCGCGACCAAAACTACATTGGGGTTGAACATATTATCCAGGCTCTGGCGTCTGAAGAGCCCGAGCTTTTCAACTCAACCATCCGTAGTCTCGCTCTCGATCCCGCAATGGTGACGCGCGCGATAAGTACGCGGCTGGATAATGCCCGGCAGCACGTCGGCAAAGGCGTTCGGATCGCTCCGGATACGACCGATCTGTTCAAGCGGGCGATGGAGCGCGCGCGCTCACGCGGACGCAAGACAATCGAAGCTACCGACATCTTCGAAGTGCTTTCGAAACCCGACAGTTTATTTGTCGAGGTGCTCCAGAATCTGGGCGCCAAGCCGGACGCGGTCGGCGAGCACGTGCGCACAAATGTAAATGTGCGCGAGCAACAAGACGAACAATACCGTAAGAAGTTTGAGTTGCCGCCGTACTTGAAACACTTTGGGGTTTCGCTGAATCGCATGGCGCGCATGGACAAAATCCCACCTACTATCGGGCGCGAAAAAGAGATTCAGCAGATCATCGAAATTCTTTGCCATCGTGAGCGTGCCAACTCGCCCATGTTGGTTGGCGAGCCCGGTGTTGGTAAGACCGCCGTTATCGAAGGCCTGGCCCGTTTGGTTGAACTCGAACCGCAAAAGGTGCCGTCACGCTTGCGCAACTCGCACATAGTGCAACTGCAAATGGGCGGCATCGTGGCGGGCACAATGTTGCGCGGCATGTTCGAGGAAAGAATCAAAGGGATCATCGATGAAGTGAAAGAGCGCGACAATCTCATCCTCTTCATCGACGAGGCGCATACCATCATCGGCGCCGGCGCCGCGCTGGGAACTTCTTCGGATGCAGCCAACATGTTCAAGTCGTCACTGGCCAAAGGCGAGCTGCGCATCATTGGCGCAACCACCTTGGCCGAGTACAAGGAATATATCGGCGAGGACGAAGCGCTGGCCCGGCGTTTCCGTCTGGTTAAAGTTGACGAGCCTTCAATCGGCGAAACTCGAGAAATTCTTCTTGGGATGCGGCCGCGGCTCGAACGAAATTATTCGGTCAAGATTTCTGACGAAGCCATCAATACCGCGCTGGAGATGGCCCCGAAATACATTCGCAACCTGCATCTGCCTGACAAGGCCATTGGCTGGCTCGACACCGCCGCAGTCAAAGTTGAAATCAACGAGCCACACACGATGATCGTCAAGCCGGAGCACGTCATCGAAGTTATCTCGCAAGAATCGCGAATCCCGCGCGACATGATCTTTCGCGACACGAGCGATCGCTTTGCGATGACTGAAGTCCAGCTTTCTCAGCGCGTGATTGGCCAGAAGCAAGCTATCCAAGCCGTCGCGCAAC
This sequence comes from Acidobacteriota bacterium, assembly GCA_003222835.1. The sequence continues at coordinate 5,195 of QHXE01000471.1, forward strand.
GCCTGCGTTTGAACAAAGGTCCGTTGAAGGAGTCGCACTATAAACCTGACGGCGTATTGCTATTCCTCGGTCCGACCGGCGTAGGCAAGACTGAACTGGCAAAAGCCGTTGCCAAGTTTATGTTCGGCGACGATCACAAGATGGTTCGTCTCGACATGTCCGAATACGGCGACGGGACGGTGGGCGTCGAGAAACTGATCGGCATGCCCCGTGGCATCGTCGGATCGGAGCGCGGTGGAATTCTGACAGAACAACTTCGCGAGAACCCTTACACGGTCTTGTTGCTAGACGAGGTTGAGAAAGCTTCGCCCTATTTGATGAATCTGTTCCTGCAGGCTTTCGATGAAGGCTGGTTGACCGATGGCCGCGGCCGGCGCGTCTATCTCTCGGACGCGATCGTGATCATGACGTCGAACCTCGGTTCGGATAGCTTCAAAAAGTACGAAAAGCCGCTAGGCTTTGGCACGAAGACGGCCTCGGATTTTCGCGCCATCAAGAACGAAGTGATGAAGGCCGCGGAGATTCGCTTCTCGCCTGAATTTCGCAACCGCATCGACGAGATCGTAGTCTTCTCGCCGCTGACGATGGACGAAGTCAAGCAAATCGCACAACTTTACCTTGAAAAGACTCGTCGTCAGATGAAGCGCCAGGGCAAGGCGTTCGAGGTTACCAGTCAGGCAATCGACCTGTTGACCGAAAAAGGTTTCAGTATGCAGTACGGCGCGCGCTTTCTGAAGCGTTACATCGACGAGAAAGTGAAACTACCGATCACCACGATGTGGAAGAGCGGATCCAAGTTTTCAGTCGATGTCGAAGGTGAAGAGATCTCGGTGAAGGTCGTCGAAGGCGAGAAATCACCAGCCGACACTTTGAAGGCTTAACAAGCTCGCCGTATCAGTACCGCGAGCGGTAGCGACCGGATCGTAAGCCTCTTCCGGAAAGCTCTGAACACAAATCGTGTCGTGGTTTAATCAACAGCGACTGTCGGGATCCGGTCGCTACCGCTCGC
>QHXE01000471.1:6350-7939 GCA_003222835.1 Acidobacteriota bacterium
ACCGCTATCTGAGCGTCAAGACAGTTATCGGTCATGGCTTCTTCACCGAATACAAAGATGGGATATCGGGGATTCCCATGAAGTTCGTCGACTACATTGTGTATCCCGACAAAGAACGCACTGAGTTCATCGGTGGCGGCCAGCGATTGATTCAAACTAATGATCGCGACCATGGATGGATCTTTGATGCGGCAGCCAGAACTCTCAAAGACCAAAACACCACCCAGTTGGAAGACTTCCGCCTGGCGATGCGCACGAGTGTCGAAAATTTGCTCCGTGGCTGGTGGCGCGCGCAGGGTGCGAAGTTGAGTTACGTGGGCCGCCGCGAGGCCGGCGTAGGCCGGCGCAACGAAACCGTGAAGCTCGCCTACCCAGATGGTTTTTGGATTGAATACGAGTTCGCCGCCGGCGAGGGCTTGCCCGCAAAAGTGATCTACGAGCGCAAGCACAAGAAACCCGACAGCGACGAAATGGAAGAACTCACCGAAGAAGACAGGCTTCTGAAACCAGTCACCATCGACGGCGTCGTCACACCTTACGTCATCGATCACTTCCGCAACGGCATCCAAACCAGCCGCATCAACTACGAATCAGTCGAACTGAATAAGACAATCGCTGACTCGCTCTTCGCCAAACCTGCGAGCCTCAAGGCTGTGAAGTAAACTTGTTCCGTAAAGCAAAACGTCTTATATAGTATGTTGCTCGTACAACACTCTGATATTTTCCCAGGAGAATCCCATGCGCCGATTTCATGCGTTCCTTCATCGCTTCGCCGTCGTCGTCATTCTGGTTTTGGCAACCGTTCCCGCGACGGCGCAGACGAAGCCGCCTGTCGCGCCGGCGGAGTACGGCCAGTTCGAAACGCTCGTCACGATGCCGGTGCGTGGCGGCTTGTCGCCTGACGGCAAGTGGCTCGCGTACGGCATCAACCGCTCGAACCGCAACAACGAGCTGCGCATCGAGAACCTCGCCGATGGCACGACAAAAGTGGCCGCCTTTGGCGCGCAGCCGGTGTTCTCGGCCGACTCGCGCTGGGCGGCGTACGCGATCGGTTACTCCGAAGCGCAGGAAGTTAAACTGCGCAAGGACAAGAAACCAATTCAACGAAAGCTCGGTTTGCTGAACCTGGCTACCGGCGACACGACGGTAGTGGACGCAGTCGAATCGTTCGCTTTCAGCGCCAGCGGATCCTATCTCGCAATGCGTCGCTATCCGCAGGAACGGAAAGAGCCGCCCGATGCGGCCGCCTCCGCTGACGGTGAGGACACGCCGCCGGGCGCGACGCTGATCGTGCGCCATCTCGCCAGTGGCCGCGATATGACCTTCGGGAACGTCGCGGAGTTCGCGTGGCAGGACAAAGGCAAGCTGCTCGCAATCACGATCAGCGCCGAAGACAAGACAGGCAACGGCGTGCAGCTTTTCGATCCGGAGACGGGTGCTTTGCGCGTCCTCGATTCTTCTTCTTCGATCTACAACGGTCTGGCGTGGCGAAAAGACTCTGCCGATTTGGCCGTGCTGCGATCCAAGACCGACGATCGCCACGATGGCCCAACCCAAATTGCATTGGCCTGGACGCACCTAATGGATTC
>QHXE01001103.1 GCA_003222835.1 Acidobacteriota bacterium
ATCTTTTGCCCCTGGCGAACATGCGACTGGAATCGAGTTAAGCGATCATCTGCTGCTTCGGATTAATAAAGAAGAGGCGCGCGCAGTTGGGTTAACAATCTTTGAGTATTCTTTAGTCGCGCAACCCACTGAGGTAGGTCCGCGCAGCTTTCCGCTAAACGGCCTGGCAGAATTGTCCGCCGAACTCCGAGAGTTAACGCTCGACATTCTGCAACGCCCGCCGGTGAGCAACTTTCTCTCGTTGTCTGGATACACCCCCTCAGCGTTTGAAACAGTACCGATCACTTCCATACGTCCGTTGCCGGCCGCTGCCTGATTCATCAATCATCGCTAGTCGGTCATTCAACGATCGTCACAAGGAGTCAGATGTCTGCTCTAACGGCGTCTCAACGAAAAGCGCTGAGGGAAATGATCATGCGGTGGAGTACAAGCCGGCGCCGAACTTCACCCCGCAGGGACTAGTGTGCTGTACACCTAATTCTTTACAGTCATTCACGCGAAGAAGCTTGGATCTTGAATTCAACGGTTAGTGTGTTTGATTCGTAGTCGTTCGTGTGATTTCGTGGATCGTGTTTCTGAGGTTAACTAGTGGACGATCCACGAAGGCACACGAAAGGATCGGAACTTACACGAACAAAATTGCTCCGTCGATCCATGGTCGTGCGCAAAAGCTTGAGAATCTCGCGCGCCCTGTTCGCGGCCTATCTGCGGACTAATGTGCGCACATTGGAAAACTGGGAACAACGGCCGCGCCAAGCCGAACGCGCAAGCCGCCCTACTAATCAATCTCGTCAAGCGTTACCCGGATACAGTCCAAAGACTCGCCTCCATCTGATATCGAAAATCGCAGAATCGCAGACCTGACCTCGGTTTTGTTCGCTTACGCGATACAGCGGAGGCCACGAATCCCTCACACCGCGCGGTTCTCGAGCGCGCCTGAAGTCGATTAACGATCAGATCGTCAACGACGAATGGCACTGAGCGGAAGGCGAGATCAGAAGTCGGAGGTCGGAGATCTGAGATCAGAAGTCGGAGATCACGGACTCATAGATTCATAAGTCAGAAAACATGCTACCTTTTGGTCGTCAGGCACCCAGGAAGAAATGGTGGATGCCGAGGGATAAGACTATGCTGGAAATCACGGACGCGAGAGAAATCTACGAAGAGCATGTGAAGCAGATGCCGCGCGCCGAGCGATTGCGCCTGGTAGAGCTAATCGTCCGTGAAATGGCGATCTCTGAGAAGCCGGGAGGCGAACGCAGTCTGCTCGAACTCGAAGGATTGGGAGCTGAGATTTGGCGAGGCATTGACGCGCAGGAGTATGTCAACAACCTGCGTGGCGGGTAACGAGCAGAGAAGTCTTTGTCTTGTTACCCGTCACTTGTCATGCCTTAACGTCTTTCGTGAACGGCCGCGAAAGCTTGTGGGCTTGTGTACCGTGCTCGATTCGACCCTCTCTGACGGTCGGGCCAATGCCTCCGGCCTTTCTCATTCCATTTCCGCTCCCGTCCGTCTACAGGAATGGGTGGATGAGCTGTCGAGCATCACATTGATGGCCGAACAAGGCTTCGATCAAGATAGGCAAATCTCCGAAATCGTTGCGGAAGAACGATCCCGGCTGCGTAATTTCATCCGCCGGCGGGTGCCGGACCCTGCGGACGTCGAGGACATCGTGCAAGAGGTCTTCTACGAACTGGTGGAAGCCAATCGCCTGCTGATGCCGATCGACCACGTGACCGGCTGGCTGTTTCGCGTCGCGCGCAATCGCATCGTCGATCTCTTCCGCAAGATGAAGCCGACGAGCTTTAGCGACGCAGCGCGCAAGGACTTTAGCGACTTTGGTGACTGGGGCGACGAAGACGGCCCAGGGTTGCGGATCGAAGATCTGTTGCCATCGCCCGATGCCGGGCCGGAAGCGCTCTACGTTCGCGGAGTGCTGCTTGATGAACTGGAACTTGCGCTCCGCGAACTGCCGGACGATCAGCGTGAAGTATTCGTTGCTCACGAACTCGATGGGCGCAGCTTCAAAGAGTTGTCGGCAGTCTCGGGTGTCAACATCAACACGCTGCTCGCGCGCAAGCGTTACGCGGTGCTTCATCTGCGCGAGCGTCTGCAGAGCATTTATGAAGAGTTTTTGAGTAGGTCAGCTTGAAGAGTGGCACGGGCGTCCCGCCCGTGAGATGCGCGTGCCACCCAACTGACGAGTTTACGAACAAGTGAGGAAACACAACATGAGAAAGAGAATGATTTGGATGGGGCCAGTGGCGATTCTGGGGGTGGTGATTTTCATCACCATTGGTGGCGAAGTGGTGATGCATTTGTGGAACTGGAATCTGCCGGCGTTGTTCGGATGGCGGCAAATTACCTTCTGGCAGGCTCTCGGACTGTTCGCTCTCTGCCGGATTCTGTTCGGAGACCTTGGTATGCGTGTGCGTGGCTCTCATCGCTCCAATTCTCGATGGCGAATGGGTGAGCGCTGTCAGCCGATGACGCCGGAGGAACGGGAAAGAATCCGCCAGCGGCTTCAGGATCGCTCGAGGCCCACGACGCCGCTGGATTCGAATCGCGGTATGTGACCGTGAGTCAGTCTCTACCCG
>QHXE01001104.1 GCA_003222835.1 Acidobacteriota bacterium
CTCGCTGGGCGGCTTCTTTGCAAGCGTACCAGACCACCTTGGTGTCGATCGGGGTATCACCGGTATGCCAGCGGTTGCCTGGAAACAGCCATACGCTGGGCTTTCGCCGCAAGCGGCGCCAGTGTCGCCTGAGTTCGTCGAGCAATTTTGGGCTGAGCAAAACATCGCGGTCTTTGCGACCTTTACCGCCTTGGACGTGAATCACCATGCGTTGGCTGTCCACGTCGCTGACTTTCAGGTGTGTCAATTCAGCGCGTCGTACTCCGGTGGCGTAGAGCGTCATCAGCAGAGTGCGATGATAAGGAGTCAGAGCTGCGTCGATGAGTCGCGCCACTTCCTCCTGACTGAGGATCGTTGGCAGGTGAACGGCCTTCTTCGGGTAGGGTGTTTCCGTGATGCTCCAGGCTTTCTTGAGTGTCTTGACGTAGAAAAAGCGTAGAGCCGCCAGGTGTTGTGCCACCGTGTTCGGCGAGAACTTCCGCTTCTGAAATAACGCGGCTTGATATTCACGAATGTGTCGAGGGCCTAAACGATCCGGGGAACTGTTGAAGTATCGGGAAAAATCTTCGACTGCACGGATGTATGAATCTATGGTAGTCTCGGCGTAATTGCGACGTTGGAGTTCCTCCAACATCATTTTTCGTACATGGGTCACGGGGATACCTCCTGTGACCCACACTTACATCAAAACCGTCGAGCAACCAACGCCCCACTACCTCACGCGTAGCGTCCGCCGCCGGGCGGCTTGGTTCAAGTCGGCTAGTGTTTACCGGAGATTCGGCGCGGTGCGATCCGCGATTGTGCCGGAAGCAATCCAAATCGCGGTGCATCAATCGGTTGAAAAAATGCCCGAGCATTCGGTTACGAACCGAAGGGTTGAGCATTTCAGCAGAGCGCATTCGCAGAAACATTGGGGTTTTGAGCGGTTTTTGTCGGCTTGCTTCTTGAAAACCCCAAGACAGCTACTACGTTTTTACTACGCTCGCCAAAGAGTGGTCGCTAACTAATTGATTAAACAAGGGGTTGGCTCCCCGGGCTAGATTCGAACTAGCAACCCTTCGGTTAACAGCTGGGGGGTATAAAACTCTAAGTGCCGCGTTTGGTGTCGCTTACGAGCCTTATCGCTGTTTATCCTGCTTCACCCGGTTGGAGCATCCAAACTCCCACAACGATTACATTGCTGCCGCCGGGCAGGCCGGCGCTGGCGGGGCCTCCACCTGTCGAGGGGTTCAGCTCAATGCGCGGAGTCCCTTCGCGCATTTTTTGCATCACCTCGGTGGCGGTCAGCTTGATGCGGTTCAGGTCATAAGTAATCAGCAGGTGCGGAACATGATTGGCAACAGGCGGAATAAAAATTTTTGCTTCGACGCTGAGCACGTTTTGGACGCGCTCGGCGATTACCGCGGCGCGCTTGCGAAATTCGGCCTCCATCGCAGCATCGTCCTGCTCCAGGAACCAGTCAACAGCGGCAACCAGGCCGATGATTTCTTCCTTTCCGACTTTCATTCCGCGACCAACCGTGTTGGAGTACGGGGAATTGTTAAGTTGCGCCGCGTCGATCAAATCTTTTTTTCCCAGAAGCAACCCGGTACATTGCGGTCCACGGATACCCTTTCCGCCAGAAAACGCCACCAGATCAAAGCCCATGGCCGTATAGTTCCACAGGTTTGAAATGGGCGGCACGTCGGCGGCAGCATCGTTGAAGCACGGCACTCCATGTTTGTGAGCGACGCGGATCCAATCCTCCCGGCTGATATGCCCGCCCTCAGCGGCATTGAAGAACTGGGTCATTACCGTGCGCTCGGTGAAGGCACGTTCGCATTCATCGAGCGTTTCCACGTCGACAAAGCGCGCACCGCAGTCACGGAT
>QHXE01000472.1 GCA_003222835.1 Acidobacteriota bacterium
CACAATTGCCGGCGCTCGATATACTAACAGCCTGTCGTCCGCTTCGCGGACTCGCAATTGTTAATGACGACCGCTCCCAGCGATGAATCGCTCGGCTATTTTCGTCCGTCCGCTTCGCGGACTGATCATAAGGCTTCCCCCTTTATGCTATCAGGGTCGAAAACCTTGAATTTTAGTCATCGTTTTTATTGGAACGAAGTTCGCCATGAATAATGCGGATCAGGACGACACTATGAATATGAGCCGAGCCGTACAAGTTACTTACTTTTTGCTTCGCGTCGTTGCGGGTTTTTTATTTATTCAGACCGGTGGCGTGATTCTGTTCGGCTGGTTCGGAGGCATGCCGGGTGGCGCAAAGGTTCCGCTGATATCTCAGACGGGCATCGGCGGCATACTAGAGTTCTTTGGCGGCATCTTGATCATGCTCGGCCTCTTCACTCGTCCGGTAGCGTTCATTCTCTCCGGCATGATGGCGGTCGCATACTGGCAGTTTCATTTCCCGAATGGTCACTGGCCCGTTCAGAACCAGGGCATGCCCGCTGTTCTTTTCTGTTTCATTTTTCTCTACATGGCTGCGCGCGGCGCGGGTGAATGGAGCCTCGACGCAATGATCTGGCGCAAACCTAACCGTCCCGCAGCCGAAGATTAAATCAAAACTCGACAGACGCTCGGCTCGTATAACGTTCACAAATGAACGATGCCGCTGCGCCGCCGGATTCAATCCCAGAATCATCTGACGCTGTGCTTGCCGCACGCCTGCGCGGATTCGGGCCGCTCGGAATTCTCGCGA
>QHXE01000474.1 GCA_003222835.1 Acidobacteriota bacterium
ACCCCGAATTCGTGACGTAGTAATCGCTGGGCGATGGTGTGGGCTGACTCTGAGCATAACCGACCGTAGTCGCCGAAAGCACTGAGATAAAGAGTGCTAGTATCGTACGTTTAGTCTTGAACATGATGCCTCCTAATTTCGGTCATTCGCTTCTTTGTATTCATTGCGATTGATCGCTTTCGATCCTCGCGACGCCCGGGCTGCTAACCAAATGATCTTTATGTTGGGATCGGCCGTTTGGATCTCAATGCGCGTGACATCCGATGCGGATGTGCTCCCGGATAGCGCTGATGCAGAGCCGCCGGACTGAATGGTGCGCTCAAGAGTGGCGCCTCGGACAATCGTAGACGATCGCATCGCTTGCTCGATCCGGCCGCCGTTGGTTCGAGTTTTATCCGGTTTTCTTTGCGCCTGTAATTCCCTGCTGGTCCTTCGCGAATTTATTTCCGTTACCGCCTCGTGGGACCGCGTTTTCTGCCCAACGATGCCGCGAACCGACTCTCGCGGCAATGCCGGCGATGACGATGGCGACTTTGTTTCTGGTCCCAATGTCAGTTGACCGTTTACCTGCGATATGGAGCCCGGGCCTTGCGGCGCTTCGGGCTGGAGGCGCTTAACCTGTTGAAAGACGAACCCGCACACAGTGAGGGCTAGACCGAATGACGCCGCGTAAATCCATCGCCGACCGAAGAGCGGTGGCCTCGATAGCATGCGGTCGGGTGTGATTTCCGCGAGCACCGCGCTCCTGATTCGGGCATAGAACTCCGCGTCGAATTCCTGGCGCGCCCAGCCTTCAGCAAGTAAGCTGCCGCTCTCCGCGAATTCCTCCGCGAGTCCGCGGCATCCCTCACAAGTTGCGAAATGCTCAGCAGCTTCGCGCTCCCACCCGCCTACGAGATCGCCCGCGACATAAAGCGGAATCATCCGGCCCATGCGTCTGCAACTCAGGCTTCTCATCGTGACGTTCCTCTCTTCCGCGAAAGTTTTTCGCAATATGTTCTTATCTTGACGCGCGCGGAGCTTACCTGCGAGCGTACGGTGACCGGGCGCGAGCCCAGGGCGCGCGCAACCTCTTCCGTTGAGAAACCCTCCAGATCGCGCAACACCAACGCCGCTCGTTCCTTAGCAGGCAGCGATTGAAGAGCACGTCGCACGAGCGCAAGTTGCTGCATGTGCAGCGCAACGGCTTCCGGGTCGTCACTACCAGCAATCTCAGCAGGCGCAACTTCCCTGGCAAAATCGATCTCACCGACCCGCGACGATCCGGCTAACCGTCTCTTCCGCGCGAAGTCATGACACACATTAATCGTGATGCGGTAGAGCCAACCACGAAAGTCCTCTCCCGCTCGGAAGCGCGCGAGGTATTTAAATACTCGGAGGTAGACTTCCTGAGCCGCGTCGCGCGCGTCGTCACGATTTCCGAGCATCCGCCAGGCAATCGATACGACGCGCTGCTCCGTCGCTAACATGATTTGTTCAAAGGCGAGCGAGTCTCCCGCGCGGGCGCGCCCAACCAGCGCTGAAAAGTAGTCCGCGGGTTGTTCTTCGCGGGCCGCCGGCATCTCGGAAGCGTCCGTTAGAAAGATGTGGGCCATTTCAGCAACCATGGTCTCAGCACGACTCCTCCATATCAACTACTCTATGACCGGGAAAATCGTTGAAAACTCATTTCATAATTCACAGAATCGCGGTAGTCTTGACCCCGGCGCGCCTTCGCCATTTGGCCATTCTCATAGAAATATGCTTATTACACGCTGCTCAGATCGATTCGATGCATCAATGCTCTGTAAGAATTCCGATGGAGTTTAGAACACAACACTGGGGTTGTTCTTATCAGTGTCTCAATCGGAACACCAGCGGGATTCACGAATTGAGCCCACTCAGAAACATAGGAGCACCAACGAAGGATTCTGTAGTTTATTATGGAGCCACCAATCGACGGAGGAGACTTAATGAAGAAGATTGTTCTCGCTTTCGCTTTCGCTTTCGCATTAAGCCCACTTGCTTCACAAGCGCAGAACCAGGAACTTCAACGCTGGGAGCAGGAGGCCCGCAATGTCACGATCACGCGTGACGATTGGGGCATCGCGCATGTCTATGGCAAGACTGACGCCAACGCCGTGTTCGGCATGATCTACGCGCAAGCCGAAGACGATTTCAATCGCGTCGAGACGAACTATATCAACTCGATCGGGCGTATGGCGGAAGCCGAAGGCGAGTCTGCGTTGTGGCGCGATCTGCGCATGAAGATTTTCATCGATCCCGCCGCAATGAAGGACCAGTACGAGACGAGCCCCGCATGGCTGAAGTCGTTGATGAACGCGTGGGCCGACGGATTGAACTTCTTCCTCGCCAAACATCCCGAGGTGAGGCCGCGAGTCATCAAGCATTTCGAGCCATGGATGGCTTTGACCTTCAGCGAAGGCAGCATCGGTGGAGACATCGAAACGATTAATGTGAACCAGTTGCAGGCGTTCTATGGCAATGCTCCCGCTGCGGTCGCGTCGAACGATAGTGGCACGGGCGTCCCGCCCGTGAACCACGCGCAAGATGCACGTGCCACAGATGAAACCGCCGTGGAATCGGAACCGGGCGGATCGAACGGTGTGGCTATCGCGCCTGCGAATACGGCCGGGCATTATGCGTTGCTGCTGATCAATCCGCATACGTCCTTCTATTTTAGATCGGAACTAGAGATGACGAGCGACGAAGGATTGAATGCTTATGGGGCCGTGACGTGGGGTCAGTTTTTCATCTATCAGGGATTCAACGAGCATTGCGGTTGGATGCACACGTCCAGCGCCGTCGACGCGATCGATGAGTACCTTGAAATCGTGGTGAAGAAGGGCGACCAGTTCTTCTACAAATATGGTCTATCGCACGCCGCACGGTCCGATCATTCGTTCCGAGAATGGCAAATGGGTAAGCATCAGTCTGATGCAGGAACCCTTGAAGGCGCTGACGCAGTCGTACACGCGCACCAAGGCGAAGGACTACCGAGAGTTCAAGCAGACACTGGAGTTGCACACGAATTCATCGAACAACACAATCTTCGCGGATGCCGATGGCGACATCGCCTATTTCCACGGCAACTTTATACCGCGGCGCGATCCTAAATTCGATTGGACCAAACCGGTGGATGGAAGCGACCCGGCAACCGATTGGCAAGGTCTATTGTCAGTTGACGATTCACCGAAGTTGCTGAATCCCGCCAGCGGCTGGCTTTACAACAGCAATAACTCGCCGTGGTCCGCGGCTGGAGCGAGCAGTCCGAAAAAATCCGATTACCCGCCCTATGTCGATAACGGAGTCGAGTCGGCGCGCGGCCTCCATGCGATCAGAGTTTTGCAAGACAAGAAGGATTTCACCCTTGACTCGCTCATCACGGCCGCCTACGACAGTTATCTGACGTGGTTTGAGAAGCCAATTCCCGCGTTGGTTAAGGCATGGGACCAGATGCCTGCCACTGATCCGCTTAGAGCGAAACTGTCCGATCAGATCGCGTTGCTGCGCTCTTGGGATCTGCGTTGGTCGATGACCTCTGTTCCAACCTCGCTCGCCGTCTTCTGGGCTGAGGACATTCAACGCAGCTTGGGCGTCGACGCGAGAAGCGCCGGCACGTCGCTCCCGGACTATGTCAGCAGCAAAGTTCCAGCCGGGCGACTGCTAACATCGCTCTCGAGAGCATCTGACAAACTCACAACTGACTTCGGCACGTGGAAGACGCCGTGGGGCAACATCAATCGCTTCCAACGCCTCACTGACGACATCGTCCATCCATTCAACGACGCTGGGCCGAGCATTCCGGTCGGCTTCACTTCGGCAATATGGGGCTCTCTGGCGTCGTTTGCCGCGCGTCCCTACAAGGGCTCAAAGAAGATTTACGGCACGAGCGGCAACAGCTTCGTCGCCGTCGTTGAGTTTGGCAAGACCGTGCGCGCCAAAGCCGTGACCGCCGGGGGAGAGAGCGGCAATCCGGCGTCGCCGCACTTCAACGATCAGGCGAAACGATACAGCACAGGCGATCTCAGAGAGGTTTATTTTTACCGGACACAACTGAAAGGTCACACCGAACGCGAATATCATCCGGGAAGTTAGAGCTAAGAGCCAAGAGCTTTACGCTCCCTTTGCCCTTTGCCCTTTGCCCTTTGCGCTTCGCAAACCAATGATCGTTCACCTCATCGACGGCACCTACGAACTCTTTCGTCACTTCTACGGCATTCGACGATTTAAGAAAACCGATCCGCCGTTCGGCGCCGTTGCAGGCGTCCTCAACATGATCGCGAAAATGATCGAGGATGGCGCCACTCACATCGGCGTCGCGACCGATCACGTCATCGAATCTTTCCGCAATGATCTATGGCCTGGGTACAAAACCGGCGCGGGAATCGAGCCCGCACTGCGCGCGCAATTTCATCCCCTCGAAGACGCGCTGGCGGCGATGGGCGTGGTTGTGTGGCCGATGATCGAGTTCGAGGCCGACGACGCTCTCGCGGCCGCGGCGCATCTCTCAGCGCTCGATGAGCGCGTGGAAAAGGTTTGCATTTGGACGCCGGACAAGGACCTCGCTCAATGCGTAGTTGGTGATCGCGTCGTGCAAATCGATCGGCGAAAGAATGAGATTCGCGATGCGGAAGGCGTGCGCGCAAAATTCGGCGTGGCGCCTGAATTTATCCCGGACTATCTGGCGTTGGTTGGAGACGCCGCTGACGGATATCCCGGCATTAAAGGATTGGGACCAAAGACAGCAGCGTCACTCATTGGCCGTTTCGGCCCTATCGAGGACTTCCCTACCGAAATACTCGACAGCCAGCGCGAACTAGCATTACTTTTCAAGGACCTCGCAACGCTGCGCACGGATCTTCCTCTGTTCAAGGGAATTGATGAGATTCGCTGGACAGGCCCGGCGTCCTCTTTCGCCGCGGTAATGGAGAAGATCGGCGAAGTTCGGTTGGCAACTCGCATTACGAAGTTAGCAAATCAGGCCACGTCCTGAACTCTGATCTTTTGATCTCCGATCTCCGATCTAGTCGACATTAATCCCCAAACGATCGCCACACTTGAATAGCGATAGTCCCAGCAGGCAGGCGATCACCAGGTTGAAGTAGAAGGCGATTGTAGCGTCGATGAATGTTCCGGGAAGATTTCCAAAGAACGGGACCGCAAGAGGAGCCGTGATGACAGAGATTACAACGCCAACGATTAGGCCTACCGCCTGGACCAAGAGAACCATGCCAAACGCTTTGAAGTAGGTCACACCCATTCGGCGTATAGTATCAAGCCCTATCATCGGGTTAATTACCGCCCCCACACTCTGCGTGTAGCCGGCCACGGCTAAAGCCATCGGGTAGTAAAAGATCGCCCAAGCTACGCCGATCAAAAGCATCACGGCTAAGAGAATGCCCCCTCCGAGGAGAGGCAGGAGCATGCTTAGCCCCGGATTCGGATCGCTCTTTGCCTTTTTTGATCGCTCAGCCTCCTGCGCGATCTGCGTTCCTGGCCGTAGTTGATTCAGTTTCTCGTTGGCCTGCTCTAGCGCTTTCGGGTCGGCATTAGGATCAGTCAATGGCGCGAGGTCAGCCGGTGTCACGGATCGTTGCGCGCTCTCAGTCTGCCTCGCACTGAGCGATAGAACATTGGGACCGGCGTTCAGCACGCCGAAGAAAAGCGCAGCCATTAGCACAATCACTGGTCCCCAAGTCACGACGGTGATGCCTAACCCAAGAAAGATAGGAACCGCCAGGTCATCCCAGAGAGAGAACTCGCTAAAATCGGGCATGAAGCTGCGATTCAGCCGGCCCCAGGCAACCTGGCTGATGACGTGCGACATGCAACCAAACATGATCACGAAAGCAATCACGCTGCCGCGCAAACCACCGAGTCTTAAAAGCCCATAGATCAGGGCCCCGCACAGCAGCGCAACTTTGTGTTGAAGCGGGTAGCGCACAGCGCGCACAAAATCATCAAAACCGAAACCTGAACGCTGAAACGCAATGCCGTCTGCCCGGGCTTTGACCTCTTCATAAACCTTGCAGAATTCTCCGCACAAAGGACACGTAGCAATTCTATGTGCGTCCAAAAACTTCCCGCACGCTTCACACAACCCCGTAGCGCAGCCGGGACAGATGTAATGTGGCGTGACTTGCGGATGATTGTAACAACTGGTGGGAAGTGACGCCGGATCTTCAAAATCGCTGACCTGCGGAGCGGCGTGATTATGACCAAACGATCCGTCGTGTGGTTCTGTCTCTTCTTGCCAGGTCTGGTCGGCAGGTGCAGTAGAGACTGACGGCGGAGCCGTGGCCGTGACAGGTTCACCCTGAAAGGCCGCCTTCAGCATAGGCGCGCGGCCAGCATCGATCCAGTTAAGTTTGCCCTTGCTGACCTTGTCCGTCGGAGCGACGGAGCCTTCAGCTATCCATCGTTGCAGCGTTTCCAGGTCGGTCTCGAGAACGCCATTGACCGTACTGACTCGCCATTGTTCAAGTTGTGCGCTCATATTTTCAATCCTCGGTTGCGTGAAGAGTTCAAGGCAAAAAGATCCATGGGCAATTCAGTCTTGGTTGTGCGGCCCAGAGTGTCTTTGTTAGTTGCAGTCTAGTGAGAAAGGGCCTGGGCCTGAATGACTTTCGTCGTTGGACTCGAGGGCGCATTGTCTGCCAGGAGGGACGGCGCCCTGGTCTCGAACCCTTTGGAAATACTAACCATTCGAGTCGGATCAGGTCAATAGTGATCTTTTCTTTATCGCATTAACCGTATGTTTGGGACTGATTTGCTGGGCTGAAGGCTTGAAATGAGGGCAAGGCAAAGGCACGGATCGGACAAGGAAAGACCAGATCGCTGGTGATCGCGAAATGAATCTTAGAGCAAACTTACTTCCTTAATCGACCTCGGGAACTTCTGCTACCGTTCTAGCATCTAAATGCCCAAAACGGCCGCCACCCTATGTTTCGAAAAGTCCAAGTCGCGCTGGTGTCCCCGCTGGTTCTCGCATGGCTGGCGTTCCTCTATCATTTGAGCTCGACCCCGGATGGGAGACCCTATCAGCCACCGCCCAGCGCGATCGAGACTTCGAAGCAACCCGAGTCTTCCACCAACGCTGAATTTGCCGCGCACGTTGAGCAGTTGAAGAAGAAACTGCCCTCCGCTGATTTCACAGTTCTCATTCAACCGCCATTCGTCGTCATTGGCGATGAACCCGCAGAGGCAGTCAAGCAACATTCAGAGAACACGGTCAAGTGGGCCGTAGATAAACTCAAACAGGATTTCTTTTCACAGGACCCAAGAGACATTCTCGATATCTGGCTATTCAAGGATGGGGCCTCTTACGAAAAGAATGCACTCCTTCTATTCGGTGAAAAACCGACTACGCCCTACGGTTATTACTCGAGTGCCCACAAAGCGCTCATCATGAACATATCAACCGGCGGCGGCACGCTGGTTCATGAAATAGTACACCCATTTATCGAAGCCAACTTCCCTGCTTGCCCGCCATGGCTCAACGAAGGTTTGGGCTCACTATACGAACAAACCGGCGAGGTCAACGGCCACATTCACGGATTTACGAACTGGCGTCTGCCCGGACTGCAAGCTGCGATCAAAGCGAACACCGTCCCATCGTTCAAATACCTCACCTCGCTCGATGCGCGCCGGTTCTACGACGACGCCAAAGGCACGCATTACGCCCAAGCGCGCTATCTATGCTACTACCTACAGCAACGGGGACTATTGATAAACTTCTACCGCGAGTTCCTCGCTCATCAGAAAGAAGACCCGACCGGCTACCAGACCTTGCAGAAGATCCTCGGCTACGTCGACATGAACGCTTTCCAACAGAAGTGGGAGAAATACGTGCTCGGTTTGACTCAAGGGTACGAGGTCTCGGTGACGCCATGAGATGGGTCGGTTGATCGGGAAATTCAGGTAACGTGCTCATCT
>QHXE01000473.1 GCA_003222835.1 Acidobacteriota bacterium
TAATCTGGGCAAAGTTGTCGCGCACGCCATGGCGTGATATCGGCTACCTGCGCCCCAGGAGCTGGCCACGCACCCTGGCGATCGGAATCGCGTTCGGCATCGCGTTCAAATTCCTGATGAAGGCGCTAGTGATGCCGCTGCTCGGAGCCGCTCCGATGAATCAGGCGTACCACTATCTGGCAGGAAACACTATCGTTGCTGCTCTGTTCGCCCCCGAACTGA
>QHXE01000475.1 GCA_003222835.1 Acidobacteriota bacterium
TGAACTTTTGAAAGCGATTCATAGACGTCGGGTTGCCGCGCCATATAGATGGCGGTTATGCCAGTTACCAATATTAGAATCGCAATGACCAGCCAAAAGTGCTTTCGAACCGAGCGCCAGTAGTCGCGAAGTCGATTGTACCCGTTGCTCTCATCCGCGTACGAATCGTACCGCGTATAAGGCGCCAGAGAGCGCTCCATGACGCCTCCGACATCGCGCGAACCATTGCTCTTCTCGATTAACTCGGCGGGTTCTTTCATTACTCTTACAACTTTTCCTTTCGCTGACTCTCGCTGATTGCTGAAAAGCCTCCCGTTTTGATTGCGGCCTCGTCCGCCGGTCCTGGTATCAGCTCATTAGAGAACGAACAAGGCCGCAATCTGATAGAAGTTTACTCTCTAGGGAATCGCTCTTACTGGCAGGGTGCCAATATTTGGAATCACTGCTCCAACCAGACTTCGGAATAATCTCTTCCCACCCGAAGCCGGGACATCAACAATGTCGTTGCCGATTAAAACGATATCTTCTGCCTTGTGTCGGTTTATGGCCTCGAGGTCAACCAGAATCTCCTTTTTCTCAGTCGTGCCCGGCGTTTGTCGAATGATATGAATTTCGTTCTTCTTGGTATCAAGGGCTGGCCCACCAGCTATGGCTATGGCTCGCGAGACGGTCATCGGTTCGGTGAGGGCGATCGATGTCGGATGAACGACGTTGCCAATCACGTAAACCTGATCCGCCGCGGCGATCCAGATGACGTCGCCTGGCCGCACATAAGGGTTGGACTTCTCCTCACCTCGAGCAGTGTCTTTGAGGTTGTAATAATCAACTTGGTCAGTCGAGTTTTCGGCGGATGGGTCAGAAGCGGAAGGCAAAAAGTCACACGCTGTCAACGGTCCTGTATGAACGACCTGTATGGTTCTTCCGGCATTATCCGTAGGGCCATTCACGAATGTCAGCAATTCCAGTAAGCGTACGCGCCGCTGAAGCAGAAAGCGGCTTGGTGCGCGTACTGACCCTAGAACGGCGACGGGTTCCGATTGGTATTGCTGAATCTGAACTGTTACCTGGGGTTCTCTTACGTACTCTTTGAGTTGCGTGGTAATTTCGACCTCGAGTTCCTCTTCAGTCCGACACGCGGCCTTTATCTCGTCCTTAATTAGGGGCATGCGAATCATCCCACGCGGACTCACCCTGACTCCTTCACGATTGAATTGAGGTTTGTTAAGCACCTTGATGTCCAGTACGTCGCCGGCGCCTATGCGGTAACGGTCGTCGGATGCGACTCTGGGCGAAGGAGTGGGTATCGTGTTGCCAAACTGAGCCGGAGGCGCAGAAGCACTTGCCGATTGTTGCGCTATTACAGCGGCTGAATTGATCGTTAACACGAGCGCCACTGTCAGGTTAGTAGTTAGTATGGTTCTTAGAACTTTGAAGGACACGGCAGCACCTTACACTTATGATGAGCAGAATTCCACCCCTGGCGTGAAGCTTGGAAGTCAATCCCGGCATTCACACGAAAACCCCGTAGGGAAACCTCTCTCGCGAGGCGGCATTCAGAGAAGTTAAAAGGGACCGAGCGACGCCATCAATGGCTCTGTTCCCGCGACGCACCCTGTCCCTTCCGGATAAAACCTGACTCCGTTCACTAATTGGAATTGCATAACCGAGTGACGAGGGTAGGCGCCCTGAGAGGGCTGACGGACTAGCAAGGGAGAAACGAGGCGTCGCCGCTGAATAGCGATGGCCCAAAGTGCTGCACCTTGTAGGAGCAACAGACCTTGCCGGAGCAATCGTTCATGCTACTTCCTTGCACCGTTCGGGTAGATTGTCGGTTGGACCGCACGCCAAGGACTCGCTCCGCACTTGGGCCTGGATCTATGCGCCACCGTCCGATCGAGACGTCACTTAATCATGCAAAATACTATCTCTCGTAAATCATCTAGATTCTTCAAAAAAATTGTGTCGATTCCTTAGGCCGACCTAAACGGATCGCTTTAAGAAATGCCAAAAAACTCTAGTGCATCGGAAACCTTCTGTCAAACGGCTCGATTGCTATGTTGGGCGCTTCGGTAAGGCCTTTGGTGAGTTTATTACTAGGGCTCCGGGTATCGATGACTTGAAAGGAATCGTCACGAACTGGGCACTAAGAGCAAGCACTCCTGTCCTCACATACCTGCAGATGACAGACATATTGCCAGTATTCAAGAGTAATTCGCGCACATCGCCTTCGCGTGTCTAGTGTCCGCTGATGACTTGCAAGGCGATGTATCTTCAGAACCAGGCGAGAAACAGAGCCTTTCATTCACCGTTACGCCGACCCAAATGTCATTGATCGATAAAGGCAAGCGCGTTATCGAACCTGGCGAGTTCGAGATCAACGTCGGCGGAGGACGCCAACTGCAACCGCCAAAGATGCCACCTTTCTCACGCGACGATTCGTTGTTACCGGAAAGGTTACAGAAATCAAATAAACTACTTGCCATGGCTTATGGTCAGCGTGGCGGCTCGCACGACTCTCGCTCTAAAGATCATCTCGAAGAGCCGATTAGCCGCTTCGATATCGAGCGTCTTAAGTACAGCGTATTGTTCGAGCGCCGCATCCTTGTTCTTTAGCTTCAAATCGAGCACCCCAAGATTGAAATACGCTACCGCCAGAGTTGGCTCAATTGCGATGGCGCGCTTGAATTCAACAAGGGCCTCCTGCTCCCGATCCAGTTTCACGTAGGCATAACCAAGGTCATTAAGGGCCGTGGCATCCTTGAGGTTGAGTTCAATGGCTTTTGAAATCGACGCCACAGCCTCTTTATACCTATGCATCCGAAGGTACACTTGGCCCATTTTGGCATAGGTCAGGGCAAAAGTTGGCTGAAGTTGGATGGCCTTTGCGAGAGCCTCGAGGGCGTCAGGGTCGCGATCCAGGAAATAATAAGCACTGGCCAGATTGCCGAAGAGGTGCGCCTCGTCAGGGCGGCAATCAATCGCGCGTAAAAACGCCCCCAGCGCAAGATCATATTGACGCGTCTGAGCGTACGCAACGCCAAGTTCATTGAAGGCTTCGGCATAAGTTGGCCGCAGCGTAATTGCGGTTTTCAAATCACCGATCGCGTCACTATATCGCCCGCGTCGCAAGTAGCTACAGGCCCGGCCGTAGTAAGCGCGAGCGTCTTTGGGATTAAGACGCAAGGCGATCGTGAAAGATCGTATTGCTTCATCAGTTCGATCGGCGTCGTCGTACAGAACCCCAAGGTTGTAATGCGCCGCGGCAAGGTCTGGTTTAAGTACTACAGCTCGCTCGCAGGAGCTGATTGCCTCCTCAGATCGTCCAAGTCTGTCGTAAACGACGCCTGCACTGTTGTATGCATTCGCGAAATTGGGATCGAGTTTCACTGCCTCTTGCAATGAACTCAGCGCTTCGTGGTAGCGTCCTGCTTGATACTGCGAAATCGCCTGCTGATAGTTCTCTGTCGTTGTTTTCGCGGTCGGGCCATTGACGAAGCTTCGATCAGTTTCGCCAGCGAACTGCTGAGCTTGGCCGCACACTCGAGTACCAGAAGAAGCACCAAGCAGCAAAACTCCCAGCACCATGTGCCGTCGTCTCTTACTTTCTCTTTTCATCCCACCTTGTCCTCCCAAATGAAAACTATTAGGGAAGCCGTCGTCAGCTACGAGCCCATGGAAAACATGCGCTGTCACTGAAACGAGCTTCCCTGCGTTCACCTGAGCAACGACCATTCCGCAGACACGGAAGCTTGCGATCAGCCCCATTTTTAGCGCAGATTGCCGCTATTCACCGGTTCAACCGACTTGAAGATGCGATTGACGTCGACGGATTTGTGCCTGAGGCAAAATGGTCAAGACAGGATTGTCGCGTGGGGGCGGGTGAGCAATTTCGTTGTTTACTTTTGGATGAATAAACGTCAAAGCTGACGCTCAATTGACAAGTTTCTTTGCGTCCTCCGCGTCTTTGTGTGAAATTTCGTTCGCAGTCGAAGACTTTGTTTCGCGCAAAGGCGCAGAGGCCGCAAAGATAACTGGGACGGAGAAGATGCGCCCTGGGTCGATGTGCTCGCGGTACGAAATTCGTAAGGCGAACGACAAAATTGTGCGTGACAATGTTAACTGGGAGTTAATTTGAGAAGTTCGCGTGCCGGTTCATTTCGATCGAGAGAGATCGGCGCTATTCCGTCGCGCGCGAGCTTGTATTCTACCGAGTCGACAAGCGCGCGCCAGCTTGCCTCGACGATGTTTGGTGAAACGCCGACGGTTCCCCAGGTCGCGTGCTCGTCTCCCGACGAAATTAACACGCGCACCAGACTCGCGGTTCCTGAGAGACGGCTGCCGATCACTCGCACCTTGTAATCGGACAAATGCATTTCCGACAAAGCCGGATAGAACTTTCCAAGTGCGCGACGCAGAGCTCTGTCGAGCGCATTGACGGGGCCGTTGCCGGATGCCGCCGTGTGCTCGACACAATCGGCGACCTTGATCTTAATCGTGGCTTCACTCATCGGCATTGAGGCGCCGCGATGCTCGTCAATCACTCGAAAGCCGAGTAATTCAAAGTAAGGTCGATGCGCGCCGCGCAGGCGCTGCACGAGCAGCTCGAAACTCGCTTCCGCTGCCTCGAACTCGTAACCGTCATGCTCGAGCCGTTTCAATTCGTCGAGCACGTGTTGCTCATCATGGATGTCGAAACCCAACTCCTCTGCTTTCGCTAACAGATTAGCGCGTCCGGAAAGATCCGAAACCAGGACTCGCCGCCGATTGCCAACCGCTTCCGGCGAGATATGCTCGTACGTTTGCGGATTCCGTTCCACGGCGGAAACATGCACGCCACCTTTGTGCGCGAAGGCGCTGTCACCGACGAAAGCGGCGCGCGAATCCAGCGAGAAGTTTGCGACCTCGCTGACGAAGTGAGCTGTTTCGCGTAGCCCCGTTAGACGTTCGGGGCCGAGCACAATATGGCCAAGCTTTAATTCCAGGTTGGGAATTATTGAGCAGAGGTTGACGTTCCCGCATCGCTCGCCATAGCCGTTAATCGTTCCCTGCACGTGCGTCGCACCCGCCGATACTGCGGCGATTGTGTTAGCAACCGCTAGCTCTCCATCGTTGTGACAATGAATGCCGATGAGTACGCTGGGTACGCACGCCTCCGGCGTGCTGCACGCTGGAAGCGTGCGTACCAACAGCACCACCTCACGCGTCGCTGCGGCGATGAATTCCGGCAAGCTGCCGCCGTTGGTATCGCACAAGACGATCCGTTGTGGTCCACCAGACAGAGCCGCCTTCAGTGTGGCCATCGCATATTCCGGGTTTGCGCGATAACCATCAAAGAAATGTTCAGCGTCATAAATCACAAAAGGAACGCGCGCCGTCAGATAGGCGATGGTGTCGGCAATGATGTCGAGGTTCTCGTCCGGCTCAACCCGGAGCGCATCAGTCACGTGGAGCAACCATCAGCAATGACTGAATGCTTGGATCGTCATTGCAAGTGATCTGTTTTCGCCGAGTAGCGCCGAATGCCGCAACACGCGCGTGGCTGAGTTTCAAAATTCGGGCTTGCTCGAAAAAAGCGATGTCGCGAGGATTGGAGCCGGGCCAACCGCCTTCGATGAAGTCGAACCCCAAGGCGTCGAGATGCTCGGCAATCCGGCATTTGTCCGCGACTGAGAAATTCACACCTTCGCCTTGCGCGCCATCGCGCAACGTGGTGTCGTAGATTTCAATTCGCTTGGTCATAAAACAATTCCCTCTCCCTCTGGGAGAGAGTTAGGTGAGGGTCTAGCGATGGAAACCACGCCCACCTTTTCCCTTCTTATCCGGGCGGAGCGAAGAAGCAAAGAAAGGAAGGATTCTTTCCTGTCGCTCAGCTAAGCCCTCACGCCGGCCTCTCCCTCTCTGTAAACTCCCAAAGGGAGAGGGAGTCTTTCAGCAAACCACTTAGTGGTGGTACTGACTCATGGAAGTATGGTCTCTCCCATTAAGAATCTATCGACACCTTTGGCGGCGCGGCGGCCATCGGCAATTGCCCACACGACCAGAGATTGTCCGCGCGCCATGTCGCCGGCGGCGAAGACTGCCGGCACATTCGTCGCTTTTTCCTCATCGACTGCGACGTTGCCGCGCATATCGATCGCCACGCCGAGTTGGGAGAGCAACCCGGTAGCTTCGGGACCGAGAAAGCCAAGCGCGAGCAGAACCAACTGCGCGGGCCATTCCTTCTCAGTTGCTGTAATCTCTCGTGGCGCCGCGTAGCCGTTGTTTCCGGCAGCCCATTTCACCTCGACCGTGCGAACGGCACAAACCTGTCCGTCGTCATCGCCAACGAATCGCTTGCTCATCACCGAGTAGGCGCGCGGATCTGTTCCGAAAAGCGCCGCAGCTTCTTCATGGCCGTAATCATTCCGATGAACCTTCGGCCATTGGGGCCAGGGATTGTCGTGCGCGCGTTCAGGCGGTGGTTGTTGCAGAATCTCAAACTGGACCAGGCTTCGACATCCGTGTCTCAGCGCGGTGGCGACGCAATCAGTGCCCGTATCGCCGCCGCCGATTACGATTACGTCCTTGTCTTTCGCGGAAATGTAATTGCCATCTCGGTGATCGCTGTCCAGAAGAC